>JAFCCZ010000046.1 GCA_017609945.1 Candidatus Iainarchaeum sp. | reverse complement strand
TTCTTAAACCCTTCAACAGGGTTAATGCCCTGGCCCTTCTCGCCAACCATCAAAATTTTCTTGTTGTACTCTGTCCTCTTGTGGTATCCCATTTGCCCAGCCCTTGCAACGGTCCACATAACCGTGCTTGGGTTCCACGGCCCAATGCTTCCAACAACCCTTCTCTTCTTTGCCTTCGGGCGGTGCATTCTTATTCCAAAGCGCTTTACAGGGCCCTGCATTCCCTTGCCCTTTGTTACCGCCTTTACGTCAACAAACTCAAGTGCAGAGAACGCGTCAGAAAAGTTAATATCCTTTCCCAGGGACTCCTTTGCAAATGCAATCTGCTGCTCAACGCTTCCGCTCAGTGCAATCTCAATCACTGCAGGCTTTTTCTTGCCGATTCCGGTAAGTGCGGGCTGTGAGTGGCTAAGCAGTACAATTCTTGAAATCTTCTCCTTTGCCGCACCCAAATCAGAAACAGTTTTTCCAGTCTTTTCGGCCTTTGCCTTCTCTTCCTCTTTCTTCCCCTTTTCCCCGGCCTTTTTTCCCTTGCCCTTCTTTCCGGCCTTTTTCTTAAAATTGACAATTTTTCTCTGCAATGCCTTGTCGGGCTTTTCAACAAGCACGTCAAGCATTGCCGCTTCCCCGTAGCCCTTCTGTGCCTTGCCGTAAGCCCTTATTCCAAAGACCTTGACCGGCGGGCACTCGGCAACTGTTACAGGAATGTTAATTTCCTGCCCAAAAGTTGTTCCCCTCTCGTGCGAGTCCTTCCCCATCACATGCGTCATGCCAACCTTGTAGGCAATAAAATTCAGCGGCTTTGAGGCCTCACCCTCTTGCACTTCAACAAACGGAATGGAGCGGAAGCTAGCTGTTTCTCGCAAGGCCCGCTTTCTTGGATAGAAAGCAAGGCTTCCACTTCTCGGGCTATGCCTTTTTGACACTTTGACACCACTGGTTTAAAGTTTTCCGCCGGCTTGCGCCTGCAGGAAAAATCACTATTTACAGAGATTGCTACTGTAAAAAAAGCCAATTAAAGGAGGGATTAAAAATCGCCCAATTGGCATTTACATCCAATGCGTTTCGCAACAGATGCAGTGTGCTTCTAATACTATTATCCATTTAGAAAGCTTTAAAAAGGGAATTACAGGCTGTTTCCTGCATGTCTTCGGCTGCGCCGAATCCAATAAAAAAAGCGAAAAAATAGAAATTTGGGGCTTTGGGCCCCGAAAAACCGGTTCTTACTTGAAGAAGCCGATTACTCTGTCAAACTGCCCGCTCAGAACTGAGATTGGCTGCATATAGAATGCAACAGGCTTCCTTGCTGAAACCCTTGCAGCCGGCTTGACTCTGGTCTTGGCCCTGGCCTTGGCTTTGGGCTTTGCCCTGACTTTAGCCCTGGTCTTGACCTTAGCTCTGCTCTTCACTGTTTTCTTTTTAGCCATCGTGTTTTCACCTCTGGAGAGTTGTTATAAGAAAAATAAGAAGAATTACTTTCTGTGCTGCACTGCAACAGGTCCCTGGCGCCTTGCCAGCACAATAGAGTAAACCAAAAGGATTACTGCAATCACAAGCAGCCCGAGAACTGCGTTGTTTCCAAGAACGGCAAGGGCGGTTCCGGCAACTGCCTGCAGGTTTTCCTCATCCTGCTCTTCGCTTTCCCCCAAATCCTCGTCGTCTTCCCTTTCATCGCTGTCATCGCTTTCTGCAACAGCCTCAGAGTAAAACCTTGTGGTCTTCTTGGTCATGCAGTTAAATGTCTCAATTTCATAATTCAGTGTGGCGGAATCTTTGCTTGAGAAAACCCTCACAGTGTAATTATCGCTCTTGAAGCCCGAGGGAATTGAGAGAAGTGACGGGTCGGCGTCAATTCCTGTCCCAGAAAACCTCACTGTTGCCCTGTAAGGGGTGTTGTTCTCAATCCTAAACGAAACAATCCCGTTTTCCTGCAGGTTCTTCTGGCTTGGAACTGTAAGAATGAGGCCCCTGCAGAAATCGCTGTAAACAGGCAATTCAGGCATTTCAAACTCGTCTTCCTCTGCCTCAACAACCTCTACGTAGAATGATTTTCCGCTGCCCTCCAAACGGCAGGTTCTGCCGCCCTGGAAATGGCCCCTGACACTAATGTATGCCTTCTCTTTCCCCCACTCTGCGTTTGAGTAGGCTTTAACTTTTACGCCGAGCAACCCAACGCTGTTGGCGTAAATTCTTTTGTCATAGCCGTTGCTTTCGGCCCTAAACTCGCCGCTCTTATCGTAAACATTCACATAATCAACGTAAAACCTCTCGTTTGCGTTGTTTTCAAGTGTAAAATTCTTTTCCGCGGTTTCGCCCCTGGCAATCTCTATCTTTGAAACGCCAATATCCAAATCAGAGCAATAGCCTGCGCCGCCAAAGCCCGAGTCCTCGTTCTCAATCCTTAAAGTGAACGAATCGCTGTCTGTCTGGCTTGTTGAACAGCTTCTTCCGCCGGAGAAGTGGCCTCTCACTTTAACTGTAACAGTGACCGTCTTGTCGCTGCCCACGTTCTCTGACTCAATCCTAAGGGTAAAATCCGCCTCGTCATCCGCGTTAACATATGAATCAAAGTCGTCAACGTCAATGTCAACATAGCTTGAGGACTCGCTTACAGTAATTCCGTCAATGTAAAATCTCGTGTCCTCATCGTTAATTATTCTAAAATCCTCATAAACAACGTCATCCTCGTCCATTGTGACGTTTTCGGTCTCAACCTCAATCTGTGAGCAGCTCTGGTTCCCGCCCCCGTTCTCAACTGTAATGTCAAAGTACTCGGTTCCAATTGAGGAATAAGAACAGATCTTGCCGCTGTCAAACCGCCCCTTTATTTTAACATAAGACTGCTTTGTGTAATCGCTTGAAACCGAGAAAGCCCTTACCTTTACTTTAATCTCTCCAACCTCATCCTCGTCAATAAATTCGTCGTAGCGTGAAACACTTACATCAAACTTGCTTGAGGTGTCCCCCACCATAACTCCGGTTACCCTAAAGTCGTCGTTTGAATTGTTTTCAACATCGAAATAAAAATAGTCTGTTGAGCTCTCGTCAAGCGAAACATCAAATGCCTCTAAGTCAATTGAGCTGCAGCTTGCAGCGTAACCAACTGATGCAACCACTAGGAGGAATCCTAAGATGAGGTGTAGCTTCATGCTGTAGAGATTGCAGTTGAAGAAGTATTTAAAGGTTTCCTTTTCACGTTAATTAGTTAATTAGAGGCCGTTTTTTTGCCTTCAGCCCTTCATTACTGCTAATGGAACGTGCTTTGAGACCCTTTTTCCAAGCCCTGCCTTTTCAACGCTTTCAATGACCTCATCAACATCCTTGTAGGCCTCAGGCATTTCCTCCGCCAGCCCGCTAAGGGAAGCCCCCCTAATCAGTTCTCCCTTGGCCTCAAGCTCCTTCTTCACCCGCTCGCCCCGCTTTCTCCTCATTGCCTCGTGCCTTGACATTACCCTTCCGGCTCCGTGGGCAACGCTTCCAAAGGTTTCCCTTAATCCGGTATCGGTTCCAATTAGAACATAGGAAGAGGTTCCCATTGTGCCGGGAATCAGCGCAGGGTGCCCTGTTGAAGAGAAGTCCTCTGAATTCTCCTCGCGGCCGGCCGGCATGGCCCTGGTTGCCCCTTTCCTGTGAACAAGCAGCTTCCTGGCCTTTCCGTCAATTTCGTGAACTTCCTCTTTTGCCACATTGTGGCAAATATCGTACAAAAGTCCCATTCCAAGGGATTCAGCGTCCTTCCCCAGAACCTTTTCAAAGACCCCGCGGACCCAGTGCATTATTACCTGGCGATTGCAGAACGCGTAGTTTGCCGCGCACTTCATTGCAGCCAAGTAATCCTGCCCCTCAGGGCTTCCAATTGGGGCGCAGGCAAGCTGCCTGTCGGGAACGCTTATCTTATACTTTCCCATTGCCTTAACCATGTCGTCCAAGTAATCCGAGGCAACCTGGTGCCCGAATCCCCTGCTCCCGCAGTGAATCATTACAGTAATCTGCCCTTCCTCCAAACCAAATTTCTCACCAATCACCTTATCATAAATATTGCTTACCCTCTGAATCTCCAAAAAGTGGTTTCCTGATCCCAGGGTCCCAAACTGCGGCATTCCGCGCTTCATCGCCTTCTCGGAAACCTTGGAGGAGTCAGCTCCCTGTATTCTCCCGTTTTCCTCGGTGTGCTTCAAGTCCTTTTCCCATCCAAAGCCCTTTTCAACCACATACTTTGAACCGGTTTCAAGGGCCTCTGAAAGCTCTTCCTTACTAAGTCTGAGCTTGCTTTTTCCACCAACCCCGGCTGGAACGGCCCCAAACAATAAATCCAAGAGCTCTTTCAGCTTTGGCCTAATGTCCTTCTCAGTAAGGTTGGTTTTAACCAAGCGCACGCCGCAGTTAATGTCAAAACCAATGCCGCCAGGGCTAACTACCCCTGTTTCGTAATCAATTCCTGCCACGCCACCAATTGGGAAACCATATCCCCAGTGCATGTCCGGAAGGCCGATAGAATATTTCTGGATTCCTGGCAAATATGCAACGTTCTTAACCTGCTGCAGTGCACCCTTCTCTATCGCATTCACCAGCTTTTCCGTTCCGTAAACCCGGGCTGGGACAAGCATGTCCTTTTCCTTTGGGATTTCCCAAATCCCCTCTGAAACCTTTTTCAAACCCATAATCACACTATTCACTTATATATCAACTAATACTTTCGCAATCCATTTATTTCCTTCCTCTCGCACTGAGAACTCGTGCCAGGTAACTGCCTTAATGTCAGATTTCAGCTCGTGCTTCTCCCTGTCAATCTTCTCGCCCCGCAATTCAATTTCAGCGCATTGCCCGGAAAGGCTCAAAACCTTAAAGCTGCGGAAAACCATTCCGCGGGATTGGATTTCAAAGAGCACGGCCCCAAGAAAATTATGTAGAAGTTCTTCCTTGTTTTTGCCCTCTGCCTTTACCAAAACCCTTTCCTTTGGCTCAACTTTTCCCAATTCATACATCACTGAGCACATGGCTTCAGCTGAATTAACCAAAAGCTCTTCAAAGCTTTCCCCGAATGCCTCAAACACCGCGTCGGCAGTGTGCTCCAGAAAGCGGTACTTTTCCATTAAACTACCTTTGCAAGGTCAATTATCTTAATGTAATCCTCTAGTGCCTTTTGCGTAAACTGGTCCATCTTCAGTTCCTTTACTGCGAGCTTCGGTTTCATCCAGATTCCCTTTGTTCCCTCTTTTCCGTCCAATTTGAATTTCTCGCTCTTTGGTTTTGCCAGGTAATCAATCATTACAAAGTGCTTCTTTTTGTGGAACTTTTCCGGGAAGACAGCGTCATGCAGAGTAAACAGCTTCTCGTCATAAATCTCCATTCCTGTCTCCTCTTTTACCTCTCTTTTCAGTGCCTCAAGCCTGGTTTCACCCAACTCAATGTGGCCGCCTGGCACAATGTAGAGGTTGCCCCACTTCGGGCTCTTCATTAGGAAAACCTCGTTCTTTTCGTTGAAAATCAGCGCGCCAACAACCGGTTCGGGAAAATTCCCTTTCCCGTCAAGAGCATCAATTTTGCCCACCCGTTTCCTGTGCCTTTCGCCCTCTTTCTTTTCGCCTTGAAATGTGCTTTCCAAAAAAACCCTCACAAGCTTCAGGGCCTCTTCGTTCTTCAGCACGCGCCCGCCAAGGCAGAGAACGTTTGCATTGTTGTGCTCTTTCGCCATCTTTGCACTGAATTCATTCCACACAACCGCCGCCCTAACTCCCTTTACCTTGTTTGCGGCCATGGCCATTCCAATTCCCGTGCCACAGCAGAGAATCCCAACAGTCTTGCCCTTGCTTCCTGCAACCTCTTTTGCAAGCTTTTCGGCAAAGTCAGGATAATCACAGCTTTCCTCGCTGCCACAGCCCAAATCCTTTACTTTGTTGCCCTCGGCAAGCTCCTTTTTCAGGAACTCCTTCAGGGCAAATCCACCGTGGTCTGAGCCAATAAAAATATGCATTTAAATCAATTAAAATTGGGGAGGAAAATATTAAAAGGTTCAACGTGAAGTAATTCTATTAGGGAACTAAAATGTCTGCGTCAAAAAAACAGCAACCTAATAAGCGCATAAGGCCGCCAGTAGGAGGCCTTAAAGGCCAGGCCGGTAAGATTATAGTACCGGGCCGTGCGCGGATTCACACAAAAGTAACCCCTGCGATAATGGAAATTGCTGTCCGCTTTCCTGGAAACGATGCTGATGCAGTAAAGCGCGTTGCAAAATTTGTTTCTGAATCAACGCACGTTAGGCAAACGGTCTTTGACGCCAGGAGGCGTTATAAGAGGTCTGCAGAGGATGTGCTAAGACAGCACGATGTTGACCTGTTGCACTGCCACGACAGGGGACATGCGTTGATTTCAGTTCTAACCGCAAAAAAAATCCCTGCCTGGATGGTTGTTTCAATTGATTTTGAAAAGTTTGTTCACAGCTATGTTGAAGCAATGATTGGCAAAAAGGTTTACACTATTGCGTTTAAAGTAAGGGGCCCGCCGATTTTTGCAGAGGGCGGGTGTGAAAAGGAAATCAAGCATGCCCCTGGCACAAGCTTTGTTAGGGGGAGGGAATTGGCCGATTTCGGAGTAAGGGACAAAAAGTCATTTGATGCGTTTGCCGCAAGGTTATTTGCCGGCAAGGTAAAAGACAAAGTAATAATTAAGCCATAGTAAGAAGCAAGCTGTTTCCGGAAAGGTTTATCCCTTCAGCTCAATTTCAACGTGCACTGTTTCAGGGATTTCAACCCGCATTATCCTGCGAAGGGTTCTCTCGTCCGCTTCAATGTCCACAAGCCTTTTGTGCACCCGCATTTGCCAGCGCTCGTAGGTTTCAGTGCCTCCGCCGCAGGGGGACTTTCTGGTTGGAACAACTAGTTTCTTTGTGGGCAGGGGGATTGCGCCGGAGTGCTTTACCCCAGTTCTCTCGGCAACATCAAGTATCTTTAAACAAATCTCTGTTAGCTCCTTGTAGTTGGGGCTTGTCAGCTTGATTCTTGCCTTTTGCATTTCCCATTACCTCTGCGTTTCCAAAAAATAAAAAAATGGAAATTTGGAAAGCAATAATAGCACTGCTTTCTCCTTTATTTCCCAAAATTTACTTGTCTTTCGGGGTCACACTCAGGACAATTCCTGCAGCAACTGTTGCTCCCATGTCCCTGATTGCAAACCTGCCGAGCTGCGGGAACTTCTTGTATTCCTCCACAACAACCGGCTTGGTTGGCACAATCTTTACGATTGCAGCATCCCCTGTTTTCAGGAACTTGGGATTCTTTTCCTTTTCCTGGCCCGTCTTCGGGTCAAGCTTTTTTTGGATCTCAGTTATGGTGCACGAAAGCTGTGCTGTGTGCATGTGGAACACCGGAGTGTAGCCAATTGGGATTGCTGTAGGGTGTGACAGCACAACAATCTGTGCCGTGAACTCCTTTGCAACCGTTGGCGGGTCTTTCTCGTGACCTACAACGTCTCCGCGGGCAATGTCTCCCTTTCCAAAGCCCCTTACATTGAATCCAATGTTGTCGCCTGGGATAGCCTGTGGCAGCTGCTCGTGGTGCATTTCAAGGGTTTTTACCTCTCCCTTGACGCCTGACGGCATTGCAATAATCTTGTCACCCGGCTTTATTACTCCCGTTTCAACCCTGCCGACCGGAACCGTTCCAACACCCTTGATAGTGTAAACGTCCTGAATTGGCAGCCTCAAAGGCTTGCCTGTTGGCAACTCTGATGCCTTGAACCCGTCCAGTGCATCGATTAGGGTGTTTCCCTTAAACCATGACAGCTTGTCGCTTTTCTTGGCAACATTGTCGCCAACCCAAGCCGAAACCGGCAAA
>JAFCCZ010000045.1 GCA_017609945.1 Candidatus Iainarchaeum sp. | reverse complement strand
GAAGTACCGCGATACCTACTGGAGCGAGTACGGGATTAAAACTTACTACACGAGCGACGGCGCGAAGTGGTACGATAAAAACAACATTCGCGTTACAGGGAGAGTTGACGATGTGATGAAGGTTGCAGGCCACCGCTTGAGCAGCGCGGAGGTTGAGGACGCAATAACCTCTCACCCTGACGTGATTGAGTCGGCTGTTGTTCCAAAGCCTGACGAGATTCGCGGTCAGGTCCCAATAGCCTTTGTTGTTCTTCGCCCAGGCGAAAAGGCCGGGCCAAAGCTTGAGGCAGAGATTGTGAAGCAGGTTAGGAAGGCAATTGGGCCAACGGCAACGCCGCATCAGATTATGTTTGTTAAGGGCCTGCCAAAAACCAGGAGCGGAAAAATAATGAGGCGCTTCCTGCGCAGCATGCTGGTAAACGAGAAGCTTGGAGACGCAAGCACCCTGCAGAACCCGCAAATTGTGAGCTATTTGAAGAAGGTTGTTGGCTACCGGCGAAAGTGAATTTATTCCCCTGTTTCCACCTCAATCCACTCGCAGGCCTTGCCGTTCAACTCTGTTTCAATGAACTCTATTGCCGGCAGCTCGTAGGAGTGCAGCTTTTCAACCTCTTCCTGCACTCTTCCCTTCAGCTGCTCCCTTGTCTTCACAATCAGCAGGGCTTCGCGCCCTTGCTTTACCTCGCCCTTCCACAAGTAAATTGATTCAATTTCCGGCACAATATTGCAGCAGGCGGCGAGTTTTTTCTCAAGCAGCCGCTTTGCAATTTTCTTTGCTTCAGCAGAGTTACTGCAGGTTACCAGCCCAATTACTGTTTTCATCTCAACCAGCTAATTTTATTAAGGAAAAAGCATTAATCTATTTGGGTTTGGCAATGTGGACTTTGAAGATGAAGTTTTGGCACGAGGGCAGCGTCATAATTCCTTTGGCGAAAAAGTACAAGCTTACTGTTCTCGTATTTCCAATGAACAGGTTTTCAAAGGGAAAAAATATTTTTCTCACAACCGCCCACATTGTGCTTGGCGATGAGGAAAACAGGCAAGCTTACTTTTCCGAGATCTCAAAGAATCCAAAGTATGAAAATTTGGAGTTTGAAGGCAATCTAGTGATGTATACCCTAAAGGCCAAGAAGGGCGCTTCTCACCTGCAGATGTACCTTAGCCCAGAGCTGATCTTCATAAAGCCAATTGTTGTGAAACCAGACGGCTTTGAGTATCTGGAGGTTGTGGCTCTTGATAAAAGGGTTCTCACAGATTTTCTCAAGATTGCGCAGAAGTGGGTTGACATAAAACTGCAGAAGATATCCAAAGAAAAGATTCGCGATCTTTACATCCCGCACGTCATGCCTGACATAACAGAGAAGCAGAAGCTGGCAATAAAGCTTGCCTACAAGAACGGCTATTACGCCTATCCAAAGCAGATAGAGGTGCAGCAGCTTGCAAAGATTGCAAAGCTCTCTCCAAGCACCTTCCAGGAGCACTTGCGCAAGGCAGAGCACAAGCTTATTCCCTTCTTTTTGGAGAACATAATGCACGAAGGCTAACGGTCCAGATGACCCGTTGTGCAACGGGTAAACTATTTTATAAGCCAACTACGCTATTTTATTAACGGACCAAAGTGAATTACTATGCCTAATAAAATTCTTGACGGTGACCAGCTCCAGATAAGGCTTAACCCAAAGGAACTTGAATTAAAGACAAGGTCGGAATGGGGGAAGCTTTACATTGGCAAGCAGACTGAGAAGGCAAGGATGTTTTTTTCAGCCTCAGCCTTTTCGGTGGCCTCGCTTCTTTCGTTTGTTGCCGCAGTTGAGTTTATGAGCATTTTTATTGTGCTGGCGATTGTGCTTGGATTTCTTGCACTGTACTCGTTCTTTAGTTACGGCTACCGGAAGGGTGCAATCAACTCCTGGGAAAGCAAGACAATGGTGAGGATGGACTTGTAGGTGATTCAATGAGGAGATTTAATTCAACTGCTGCATTGGCCGTTCTTGCCCTTTCTTTTATTCTTCTTGGGGCGGAGAACCTTTTGCTTTCGTTTGCAGTAGCCGCTGCTGCAGGAATAGTTTACGCTGCGCTCTCCAGGAAAAGGACTGTAATTGCCTTTGATTCCGGCGGAGTTATGACTGAGGGCGATTACTTTACTCAGGAGGTAAAGGAAAGGCCTGGAATGCGCAATCTCGTGAAGAGGCTTAAGCAGAATTACAGGGTCGTTTTGCTTACCAACCAAAATGCCCTTGCCCAAAAGCTTTTCTCCAAAAGGTTTGGCTTTGGAAAGCTTTTTGATGCCCAAATTGTTTCCGGAGAACTTGGTGTTAAAAAGCCAAACCGTGAGATATTTGATTACGTTGAACAGAAGTTTGATGTTAAGCCAGACGAGATTGTTTTCGTTGACGATGCTGCGGAAAACGTTGAGTCTGCAAAATCTTTTGGATTGAAAGCAATTCAGTTTACCTCGCTTGAGGGCCTTTTGGCGGAATTCAGAAGGTTAAAAATAACAGTTTAGGTTAAATTTTAGGGTATCTGAATGAAGAAATGGTTTGTTTGGGAAAAGATCAGGCGCATTTATCCAATGCAGACAATTGATTTCCTTACCTATATGAGCCAATTTCCCCCGCCAGGAGTGCCGGTTGGATCCGGAGTGAAATATGAGAACAGGGATATTGAGCTCTTGGCCGTGGAGGAAGAGTTTAAGGAGGCCGGTGAAAGGGCCTCGGAGAACGCTGTTAAGGACCCTGTTTGGATGATGTCCTATCTTGACCAAATGGACAGGACAGCTGAAGAATATTTTAAGGCCTCCGAAAAGGTTCTTGAAACAGATTTGAAGGGAAAGTCTAAGGAAGAGCTCTCCAAAATATTCACAGAGCTCCACGACAGCTACTTAAAATCTCACACTTCTGGTGTTCTTGCTCTTGCAATGGAGTTCTTTGACGAGTTTGTTTCAAGAAGGGTCAGAGAGATTCTTGAGCAAAAGATTAAGGAAAAGAAGCTTGATTTGGGGCCGGCAAAAACCTTCTCAATTCTGAGCCAGCCAGAAAAGGAAAGCTCGCTTACTTTGGAGAAAAAGGATTTCCTAAAGCTTCTTGACAAGCTTCACGAAAACAAGGAGTTTGTTTCATTTTTTGAATCTAAGGACTTGGCTGAGATTGAAAAAGCCCTTCCCAAAGAATTCCCAGAGTTCAATTCATTGCTTGAAAAGCATTGGAAGAAATTCATTTGGATTTTTTCCATGTACGAGGGCCCGCCTTTGGCGAAAAAATATTTCATTGAACAGCTAAAGTTAAACCTCAAGGGCGGGATGTACATTGCAAAAGAGTTTGAGGAGAACAGAAAAATAATTGGCCTGCAGGAAAAGCTTCTTGAAAGGCTTGCTGACAGTGAAAACGATAAGAAGATCCTGCAGTTTCCCAAACGCCTTATTGAAACAAAGGCCTACAGAAAGGACGGCATGTACTTTGGCTGCTTTGCCCTGACAAAGCTTTTTGGCGAGATTGCAAAAAGGCTGGGAGTTAGCATTGACCAGGTTCGCTTTATGACAAGGCAGGAGTTGCTTGATGCTCTTGAGGGGGAATTCAAAGACTTTGAGTTGTTGAATGAGAGAATTAAGTACTCTGTGTTCTATGCGATTAACGGAAAACGAACTTTCCTCACCGGGGCCGAGGCGAGGAAGTGGTACAAGGAAAATGTAAAGGCTGTGAAGGTAAGTGAAACCAATGAATTGAGCGGCACTCCGGTATTTGACGGCCTTGTAACTGGAAAGGTGAGAGTAATTAATCATCCAAATGAAATGGTGAAAATGGAGAAGGGAGACATTCTTGTTTCCCACGCAACTAATCCAAACCTTCTGCCTGCAATGGCCAAAGCAGGGGCAATTGTTACAGACATTGGTGGCCTAACCTGTCATGCTGCAATTGTTTCACGGGAGTTCAGAATTCCCTGCGTTGTTGGAACAAAGATTGCCACCCAGGTTCTGAGGGACAATGAAATTGTTGAGGTTGACGCAAAGAATGGAATAATTAAGAAGAAGTAGCTATGGCAAGAAGTCTTCTTCCTTTATCTTTCTGGGCAAATACTCTTTTGCTACAAACTCAAGGCTTTTGTTTGCAAGGGCCTGCTGCTCTATCCTAATCTTTTCCTTCAGCGCTTTCTTCAACTGCCTCTGCCATTCCTTGTTCTTAAACCAGGGATAATCAAGCATTTCCTTTGCCCTTTTGATGTCCCCGTCCTTCATTTTCTCAGTAACGTTCTGCAGTTCATATGTTTCAACGTCGTCCAGCGTCATTCCAATGTATCTCGCTTCAGGGCTTGCAAGGTAATCGGAGTGCGCTGCCAGTGCCATTGAACCCTGCTTTACAACGCTGTAAATATACCAGCCATAGGGGTCTCCGTCTGTAAAGACCAGAACAGGCAGGCCCTCCTGCTGATTCAACCTGTGAATAAGCCTTCTTGTTCACCTTGCTGCCTGGCCACCAGTGCTGACCAAAATGCACTTGTTCTTTCTTGCAAACTGTTCCTCCACAAGCCTTTCGTACATTGCCTCTGTCTCAATAACCAGTACATATTTCGCATTAACCTTCACAATCTCAATTTCTTCCGGCTCAAGCCTTGACATTATGCTCCAGCCGCCCCTTCCCAACTTAAGGCAGTTGAATTTGTCATTGTTGTGCATCTTATCCTTCAGGGTTATGCCCCCATAAAGCGTTCCCTTTGGGTTTGCGTGCAGGTTCAGCTTCTCTCGAATGGTGTCAACGCTGTGTTCCAAATCAACAATTATTGAATCGCTCTCTGTTTGCCCGTCAAATGTGTTTTCCTTTGAGTTTGGAACAGTGTGCTTTAACTCGTAATAGATTTCCCTGATTGAAGCCGTTTTGTTGTGGTTCAAGTAATCCCTTGTTTTTGCGGCAACCATTGTCGTCTGCATGAACTTCCTTGCGTGCCCTACGTTGAGGAAATTCCTTGTAGTTGTCTTGTCTCCCAGAGTAAGTGTTCCCTTTTTCTCGTCAAACTCAACATTGTTTCTTCCTCTGAGCTGGGTCCTGAATTCAGGGTCATTAAACTTTTTTATGTCCTTAACCATTTCGTGCCCTATTGCCTCAAGCTTTTTGGCAATCTGCTTTGGAGTCTCTTTCTCCTTACTTTTTGCCCTTGGCTTTCTTGGCTTTGCCTTTTTCTTTGCCATCCTCTTCACCCTTTGCTTTTTCTTCTTCGCCGTTTCCGTTCATTTCTTCAATTTCCTGCGCCTCTTCAAGCCTGAGTTTGTCAAGAACCATCTTCTCAAGGTTTTTCTTAAGCTGGTCTTTGCTTGCGCCTGTAAGCTTGTTCAGTGCGACAACAATTTCCGGAATGTACTTGTAGAAAAGCTCTCTCTTCATTTGCTTTTCCTTTTCCCTTCTCTTTCCTGAAATATACCTGCCTGCCTTTCTGCCCGTTTGCATCAGGGCAAGCCTTATTTCCTCAACCACTTCATCCTCGTCTGCAATTGCCTGCTTTCCAGCGCTTGTGTAGGGGATGTGCACTGAAATGAAGTTTACAAGCACTGTAACTGGTGCCTTGTCAATGTCTTTTATGTCGTACCGTTTCCAGTCAATGCTGTGGACTGCTTTTGTTATTGCACAGTTTCCTGCATCAAAGAGTAGGGGTGCACGGTTTGCAAACCTCATTATTTCAAGCCTTTTCTCCATTCCCTCTGGCCCTGAAACAGTTCTTCCCGCCTTGCCGCCGTACGAAACAGACACCTCCACCTGAAATGGAAAGCCCCCCGCATAAACCTGCGGCTTTCTTGTCAAAACAGTCAAAAACTCTGGTTCAACAATGCTCTTCAGGCTGTTTTCAATTTGTGTCTCTCCAATCGGCCGCAGAGAGTCTCCGCTTGGAGCAATAAAGTCAACTTCTTTAAACGCTTTGATTATTTGCTCTGCCTCATCCCAGGTAATCTTTCTTGGGTCCTGGTTCATGTCAAACTCAACTTTTCTCCCAATTGCCTCAACGCTCTTCTGCCCCATTCTGTCAAGGTCGTTCTTCAGGAAGCTTACTACCTTTTTGGAATCAGTGTACTTTGCAAGCGTTACAATCTCGTCAACTGAAAGCCCTTTGGGGTGCGGCTTAACAACCTTTGGCCTTTCAGGAACCTTGTCCACAGTTCTCTTGAACTTGATTTTTTGCCCAGCCGGGTCCCTAAAGGTTATCTGCGCGTGCGGGTTTGCAATCGCCGTTCTCCTCAAATACTCCAGTGCCCCTTGCTCGCTGTCCCTGTAAAGGATTCCCTTGAACTTTGCCTGCACTGCAACCCCGCGGAAATCCTTTGCCAGTTCCTTCTTGTTCCCAATCTTTGGCTCGTTCCTTTTCGGGTCAATTGTCAGTTCAAGTGAAATAACTTTCCCATTTCCTGTTCCAGTAATAACCTTTGCCGGCTTCCCGGTTGTCTGCTGTCCACGACTTTGCATCATTCTGTGAAACTTTGTTCCGGCAAGAAGCTTTCCCAGAGCCTTCCCAACAGTTTCCTCTGTCAGCCCCGGCCCATTGTCCTTAACGGTTACCTCGTAATACTCTGTTCCAAGCTCGTCAATCTTTACATCAATGTCCGGAAGGATGTTTGCCTCCTCGCAGGCATCCAAAGAATTTGTCACATACTCGTGAATAATTGTTGTAAGCGTTCTTACCTTGCCATAGAGGCCAAGCATCTGCTTGTTCTTTTTGAAGAACTCTGCAACAGAGTGCTCCTTAAACTCCTGGGACAGCTCTTCTGCGTCAACAATTTTTCCCGCGAGTTTGTCCCCAAGTTTTCCGTCAGTCATCTTGTTCACCTATAGCTCAAATTTTTTCCTTTCAAGTTCCTTTCTCTTCAAAAACCCTACCGCCGAACCGTGCTTGGCGCCCCCCAGCAGCATTTCAATTGCCTTCCTTGCATTCTCAACATTTTCTGCACTGCCGATTATTGCAACAGTTTTTCCGTAAACCGAAACAAAACAGCTTGTTGACTTCTCAATGCTTTCCCTTGCCTTTCCGCCCTTTCCAATTACCCTTCCCTTCTTTACCTCAATTTCCTTCGGGCTCTTTCCAACAACCTCACTGATGTCAATTATGTCAAGGTAAAAGTCTTCGTTTGAAAGCAAAAAGGCCTTTTCCGGGGCAAACCCCCGGCCAATTGCTTTGATAATGTTAAGCGCATTATAAAAATCTAATCCCTGTTTTCCGCCCGCAACCCTGATGTTTCCTGTTTTGCTGTCAATGTCCAACCTTGTGTCAGTAACCCTTTCAATCTTTTTCCTTGTGGCCCCGTTTGCCCCAATTAATGCGGCAATTCGCTCTTTAGGGATTTTGATTGATTCATCCATAAAACCACAAGAAGGGCACTTTTCTACCTATATTATAATATTATAATAGTATAATAAATATAAAGCTTTCGAAAAAAATAGCCTTAAATTACCCTATTTTTTGAATAAACTCTTTTTTGACCGTATTTCTTCAGTTAAGGCCTCTTCAGTTGTTTTAAACCCGTGCCTGTTTAAATATTTGCTTATATTTGCTATATCTCTCTCAAAAAAGCTTTTTGCCATGGGATGTGAATTCAGTACTGCCTGCCCGCAGTCAATTAGCACCAATTCTTCCCCCTTGTTCAGCAAATTGTATTCAGAGAGGTCCGCGTGAATCAATTCCACCTTGAAAAGCATCCTTGCCACGAAATCCACCAGCGCAGTGTGCACTTTTTTAACGTCCTTTGCCGGCTTTTCCTTTAAAATAGGGCTTGCCTGCCCTTTTTCCCCAATAAACTCCATTACCAGTACATTGTCCTTGAAGGCAATTGGAAGCGGTGCCCTTACACCTGCCTTGTTCAGCAAGAGCAAGTTCTTGAACTCCTTCCTTGCCCAGGCATAAATTAGGTCCCGCCTGTTTTTCTTCACTCCCTGAAACCTTACGTCGCCCTCCAAATACTTTGACATGTGCTTAAAGTCAGTTGTCTCAATCTTGTAAATTTTCACCGCCCGGAAGTGCCCTGCACTGTCCACTGCCCTGAACACATGGGCCTCCTTGCCAGTGCTGATTACAAACTCCAGCACGTCAAAATATCCCTTGGAAGCCAGGCTGTGCACCGCGCTTATTGTTGACCTGTCAAAGACCTTTGCAAAGATTCTCCTCTGCTCCTCGTCAGGAAAAAACTTGCGCAGGTCAAAATTTTCCTTTGAATCGCTCTTCATAATAAAAAGAACTGTTAAAGCAGTTTAAATTATTAATTGGGGGGCCTCAACCCGGGTAAAAAATAAGAAAAGAGGAGATTTACTCGAAAGTAAACTCCTTCAACTCTGCAAGGCTGTCCAAAGCGTTTGCTTTCAGCATCCTCTCAGAGAGCGTGTAGAGAACGTTTCCAATGTAGAGCGATCTCTTAACGCTGTACTCGCCACCATAGTAGTGGCCTCTCTTGAGCTCGTCCTCTGGCGTTACATGCGTTATCCTGCCCCTCTCCTGGAACCCTACTCCCAAATTTACTTTGAAAACAAAGGCCCCCTGGAAAACCGGCTCGCCGTAGCTTGGCATCATCTGGTTTTCGGTGAGAGGTTTCTTTTGCTCTTCAGGAATTTCTGCCAGCATTATTGGGAGAACCAATAGCTCTTTCTCCCTGTCAAAGAGGAAAGCCTTGTGGTCTCGCAATGCATAGCTGTCGGTTCCCCTGTCCCCAATTACAATCTTGTGCATTTCAATTGGGTTGGATACATCGCTGACGTCAAAGATAGCCATCTTCAGCCCCTGGTACCATGCAAAGTCTCCCTTGGCCGCTTCAATTGTTTCCTTTCCCAGCCCAATAATGTGGGTTTCGTCAATCGGGTGCAGGTAATCGCTGTAGCCAGGAATCTTGAGCTTTCCCAAAACCCTTGGGTCGCTTGGCTCTGACAGGTCAATCACAAACAATGGGTCAACCTTCCTGAAGGTGACCAAATATGCCTTCTTTCCCATAAAGCGGGCCGAGTAAATGCTTTCACCAGGCGCTAAATCCTCTAGTTTCCCTATTGTGTTCATTTCACTGTCCAGCACATAAATACCGCTTGAACCGTTCCATCCAATAGTAGTGGCTATTCTGAAATTGCCCTCAAACTCGTCCATTGAAAACTGGTTCAGAACGTGCCCCGGCACAGAACCCTGTCCAACAAAGCCAATTTCGCCGTTTCTCAAGCCAAACTTGTTTACAACGGTTGTCTCAAAGTCTCCAACAATTGGCCTTACAGCATCCTTGATTATTGGAAGGTCCGGAAAGTTCCAGACAGTTCCAGCCAGGTAAATGCTGTTCTGCGAAGCGAAAACGTTTCCAACGCTTCCGACGATTGTTTCCTTCCGCACGTCCTCTGAATCAATGTTTATTGAGGCAATTGTAACAAAACCGTTTGCCGGCATTGGCGGAATAAATCCGATGTCTGTTGCCTCTGCCACCTTGCTTGCAACACCGTCCTCTGCCATCATTGGAATTATGTCTCCGTCCTCCAAGGACCTATAATAAGCATAGTTTGTAACTACAAAATACGCGTTTTTCCCAATAAGCCTTGAAGTGTTGTAGTTTCCCTGAAACTCCAGCTCCTTTTCAAGCTTTGGATTTCCCCTGTCCGAAATATCGTACAACTGCGCAACCATTGCGCCACCGTAGTATGGATAGTACCCTATACTATCCGCCACCATTGACGGCTCTGTTTTTCCCTCTCTGCCTGTCTCTTCAGCGTAAGCCCAGCGTGTGTTTCCAAAAATCAAAAGCTTGTCTCCCGAAACAAACATTTCCAGCGGGGAAATTCCCCCAAGTTCTGTGCTTGAAACAATTTTTGAACTCTGGATTGGGTAAGCGTCTGTTATCACAAGCTTGCTTTTGGAAAAGTTGTAGATATACTTTCCGTCGGTTTTCACAATGTCTGCCTCGTCAACCCCTTCAACCTGAATGTTCGTGGTTGAGTAGTCTGTGCTACCCGGGGCTGCAGTTTCAGCAGCACCTGCCCTCATTGAGGTAGCCATCATTGGCACGTTGACCAAAGTATCCATTACGCCGTATGACCTTCCCTGCTCCTGCGCTTCCTTGAATGCTTCAAGCATTGCTGCATAGCTTTCAAAGTGCGGAACTTCCTTGAATTCTAGTTCGCTGCCTGATCCTTCTCCCGGCGAGGGAAAACCAACAAACAGCACTATAGCCACAATAGCAAGTACTGCGGCAATAGCCAAAACATCAATTTTGGTTTCCATAAGATATCACCAAAAATATTGTTCTCTTTTATATTTAAATACTGCTTTTTTTGTTTAGGGAAAAACCTAAGAACTGGGAAATCAGGCTTTTTCAGGCTTAACTGCGTGAATCCTGTAAACAGGAACCCCGTGCTTATGGTCAGACAATGCCTGTGTTGAACCACTTCTTTCAATCGCTGCAGGGGAAAGTTTGTGTACCTTTCTTACTTCAAATCCGGCTGCTAAAAGCGACTCCAAAATTCGATTCTTATATTTTTCTATCCCTGTCAGAATCACAAATTTCCCGCCGGGAACAAGTGCCCTTAAAGCAGACCTTGCATAACGCCTCATATTTGCGTCAGTATCAACAGCAAGCTTATTGTTGGGTCTAATATCTCCCCCAAGTTTAGCAATTCTTACCACTGCCTGCGCCCTTTTCGCCCTGTTGAATGCCTCAGGATTTCTTCCCAACTTTCCTAAAGTAATAAAATTAAGGCAGTATTTGTCATAGATTTTTTCAAATGTGGAAGGGGCAACGCTGGACAAAAATTTTGCAGCATCCCGTCGTATATACTGCATTGTTGCCGGCGGCTTATACTCCGGCTTTTTTAAATCAAGAACCACAATCCTTTTTTGCGACTTTTTATCAGCAAGCCTTTTTGCAGCCCTGTAAACTCTTCCTTTTCTAGGACCCTCCCCTATCGCCAGAAGGGCAATTGGATTATGTTTTTTGGCTTTCTTCTTTCGGTTCTTTGTTCTTTTTGGTTTTCCCATAATATAAGGGGGGCTAAAGTAGTATATAGAATTTGCGTTAAGCAAAGAATTAAACAGGTAAATCATTCAAATAATCGTTTTTCTTCAGCCACTCCACCTGGTTTCCAAAGAAGCGCCATACAACGTCTGCTTTGCTTGGCTGGAAGTCCCACAGCTTAATTATCACTACATCGTTGAGCCGCATCCAGATCTTTTTCCGCATTTTGCCCGGAATCCTGCACATTCTTTCCTCTCCGTCTTCGCAGGATATCTTTATTTGGTTAGAGCCGTGCAACTGCTTTACAACGCCGAACATTTCCAACTCGTCCTTGTGCGGCAGCCTAACCCTCACAACCTCTTCGCCTTGCTTTGACTTCTTTTTCTTCTTGCCGAATTTTTTTCTGCGGAAGGCCATCTAAATCATCTCACAATGCAATAATTTGAAGGTGCTTTACTCCCTCTATTTCAAGAACTTGGGATTCCTCCGCAAGCTTTTCGTCCAACGCTACTGCAACAACCTTCTCTCCAACAAGGTTAATGTTGCCAAATTCGTGAAGCATTTTCCTAAGTTCTTCGGCAGTAATCTCTTCTCCCTTGTAGAACTTTTCGCTTACTTCAAATTTAATTCCATTCCCGTTCAATGTTTTTCCAATTAGCTCTTTGTCTGCTGCCGCAAGCACCTCTTTCTCGCCCGCGGTTTTGTGAATCTTATGAAAAATAGTTTACCACCTACAAACCCTTAACCGAGGATATCGCTCCACAGGCCTCACATTTCAGCATCTTAATTCCCTGCTTTTCAACAACCTTTGTATCAGGCCTGTCGCATTCGGGGCAGAGAACAAACTGCTTTACATAGCTTTTAACCAAGTCGTTAACCTGCTGCTGGGAAAACTTTCCGTTCAGTATCAACCGGCCTGACTCGTCAACGCTTGCGGCAGTTGCCGTTTCCTTTGTAAGAAACTTAAAAAGGTGCTTTTCGGTTCTTGAAACTACCTTCAAAATTGCCGAAAAGTTCTTCACAACAGTTTTGGTTCCCTGAATAAACGAAACAGCCTCCGGCATCTCAAACCTTTCGTGCTTTTTGGTTCTCTCAGGCAATGCATCGTAAAGCCTGTCAACCATTTTCTCGTACTGCATGAAATAATTCATTCTCCAAGCTTTTTTAACTCTTTCCTTGAACCAAAGGAAAGGAAATATTATTAATAAGGGAATGCAAATAGCTACATGGACATAGGCTTTATTCTAAGCAATACTGCCGCTCTTTCAGAGCTTCTTTACTCTTCCCCCTTTGGAATAGTGCTGCTTTTCCTCTTCACGGTTTTTGCAAACGCCTCACTCTTCTTTCCAATCCTTGTTGAGCCAATAGTTTTTGCGGTTTCAGCCTTTGCCCCAAACCTTGCTGTTGCCCTGCTGGTTGGAATTGTTACCGGAACCGCGGCAGCAATTGGGGAAATGGCCGGCTACATCTTTGGAATGCTTGGCGTAAAGACCCTGCAGAGGTTCAGCGAAAAGCGCGTTGAAATGATTTTTAAGATGGGTGAAAAGCTTGCCAACAAGGGAATTCCAATAATTTTCCTTGGGGCATTTACTCCCTTTCCCTTTGACATTATTGGAATAGCCGCCGGGCTAATCCGTTACAACCCCAAAAAGTTTTTCTTTGCGGCCCTTGCCGGAAAGGTGCTGCGCTACACAATTATTGCGGTAGCAGGCTTTTTTGGCGCGGTCTGGATAAAGGCCTGGTTGGGGATTTAACAAAGGTTTAAAAAGATAAAAAACAGGAAATATTTAAGGGATTGAAAATGACAGTTGGTCCAAGAGTATCTGAAACTATCCTGGCAAGAATTAGGAGAAGGCTGGGTTTAGCTCATGAGCCAGCGGAAGCTAAGCTGCTTAAAAGAAATCTAAGGGAGGCAAAGCGTAAGCTTGCTGCGAGGAAAAAGTTTCAAGCCCAGGCAAGGCGTGCTATCCCTCCAAAGAAAAAGGCAGCGTAGTTCTTTCTAAAATCCCGCCAGTTTTCCAACGCACCACATTAAGAGCATTAGAACTGTTTGGGGCGGAAGCGCCGGTAATGCAATTCCAACGTGCTTGCTGATGTAGTCAATTGTCCAAAGCAGGCCTGCAAGTGACCCAATCAGAATGAGAATGCCCGGGATTATGTAGTTTGGGAAAGTAATTCCGCTGATTGCGCTCGAGTTCATTACCGCTATCGCAAAGGTAAGGGGCATTACCATATCCCCCGTCCCGAGCTCAAACTGGTGCTTGAGCTCTTTGCTTGGCAGTGCAAAGGTAAACGCAAGGTTTTTCTTGGCGATTCCCTTTGCAAGCGCAACCATGTGCTTTGTTTTGAAGACCGCGATGAAGTCGTATACTGCGAGAAGCACAAGGAAAACAATTACCGGCACAACCCCCAGGTTTATTCCAATCAAAACACCAACCCCTGCGACGGAAACCGAGCTGCTTAAATTCCTAAGAATTAAGTTCTTTGGCCACAGCACTCTTGTTGCGACAAGCGCAAGTGCAAGAACCAGTGCTGTGAAAAAAGCAAGCCCGCCAACAATACTCCAAACTCCCAACAAAATCATTGCCATTTCAAGCAGTGTCCAGAAAACGATTAGCGAGGCCGAGAAAACAACAACTGCCTCCAATATCTTGAACAGGGTTACTCCCTTGAACAGCTTGAGGAAGATGAGAAAAACCGCAGTGGACACAAGAATCATTGCAAAGAGTCCAACAGCGTTCACCGGGTCATCGGGATCCTCGGTTATAACGCCTGTTGGCGTGTACTCTCCGGTTTGAGTGGCCGTGATGAACGGAATTGCAACAGTTATTCCAATCAGCTGTGTTACAATAAATAGCGCGGAAAGCTTTAGCAGCAGTGCTTTTTCCATAATGAAAAAGGGAAGGGGGAACAGGTTAAAAGGCTTTATCTGCGGTTTGTCGGTTTTAGGAAACCGTGCCTTGGCTTGTAGAGCTCGCCCTTTTTCTCAAGCTTTTCTATCAGGTCTCTTGCCTTGTCCTCGGAAATGTTCTCTGCTTTGGCTTCCTCCAACACGTCCTGCACTGGAACCATGTCCGTATCCTGGGTCTTTCCCTTCACAATGTTCAGAATCTTCTTCATGTTTGTTACTTGCGTATGCGTTTGGCCTGTTGCAATGATATCGTAATCAATCTTGCCTGTTTCAGGATCGGTTACAAGGTCCTGCAGTGAAGCCCTGACAAGCCTTACCGCCCTTTCCGCGTCCTGCTTTTCAATCACATCGCTTAGCCTTACCCTTGCCGAGGCCTCGCTTAGCCTCACAAGCCCCTCAAGCTGCCTGTGGGTTGCGGCATAGCTTCCCTCTTTTCGCCCCATGTCACGCAAACTCATGTAGAAATCGTTTATT
>JAFCCZ010000044.1 GCA_017609945.1 Candidatus Iainarchaeum sp. | reverse complement strand
AAATAATGACAATTGACTTTCTTATCTCCGTTGCCGCGGTAACGCTTGCAGTTGGCCTGCTGATACAGTTTGCGGAAATAAAAACATACAATGAGAAAGAGGACATTGCCTGGCTTGAATTAAAGGAGATAGCGGAAAGCGCATCAGACAGGCTTGTGAATAATCCAGATATTGTGTGCGAATTGGTTGACAATTATGATGAAACAACAAGCAGTTACTACCCCAGCATAAACAATCCAAGTATAACCCTCGTTGGTTATCTTGACAATTGCATTCCAAAAATAAACTCTGCAGGGCACAGAATCGAAAAAGGGGATTTGGGAATCCCAGCAGGGTATAAATGTAAAATTGATAATGATGCGGTTTCAGCGGGAACACTGCAAACAGGTTGTAATGACCACTTGCCAGCTGACACGGACTATTATTCTGTTACGAGAAAAGTTGTGTTATTAAACGGGACCGGGAATCCGGAAAACAAAAGGAAGATAGCAAAGGTTGACTGGGAAACCTGTATGGGAAATACCGCGGCAGGAAGCTGCACGTTAGAAGAAAGTGACACAATAATAAGGGTGTGGAGAGCATGAGGAAAGGATTTATTTTCAGCTTGGACGCGGCAATGGCTCTGGTGATAGTTGCGGTTATTGCGCTGCTCTTTGCAACGCAGTTTCAGGTAGTTGGACCGGACGAGGCGTATCCTGCAAGCGAAAGGGTTGCAAGGGACTACGCGATTGTGGGCGGGCACTTGGGCAAGGATGCAACCGACATGGGTATTTCGGGCCTCCCACCAGGAAATGCAAATTATGCTTGTGTTACAGTGTACAAATATGGGGATATCCAGGTAGATGGCAGTCAAAGCTCTATTGATTCGGAAAAATACTGCAAGGGGATTGGATGAGAAAGGGAATTTATACGGCAACGGTTGCGCTGGTTGCGTTGGTTCTGGCGGCCTCAATGATTGCTATAAGCGGGCAGACGGCGGCGCTGAAGCTGGAAGGTGGCTACAGCAACTCAGCGCTTGAAGTGAAAAGAGAGTGGCAAAATATCTGGAGCCTCTTTGACAAGGCCGCAAGTGATGCGATTGCGGACGACATATCAAGCGCCCCTACATGCAATTACACTATAGGTGGTGTGCGTGCCAAAGCGATAGATTATTTTAACACAATTTTAGCAGAATTTGAAAACTGCACCGTGGCCACAATAAGTGTCAATGAAGCATCCCCGGGCGAAATAACTTTTAGCGTTGACGGATTAGTCTGCCGCAGGGAATTTGAGGACGAATTTATAGTGGAGTACTCAAAGAGCCCAGAGTTTAAGAAAACTATTGTGATCGTGGGGGCTTCACCATGCACAATTACAATAACTGATGCCCAAAGCGGAATTGTTGAAGTTGATGTATAACACTGTAGGGCGTTATTGGTAGTAATACTTTCCGGTCTTTTTCTGCTCTGAGTCCTTTTGGCTTCCGGGCTTGTTGGCGCGCGGCCTGCCGGTTGAGGGGTCGCGCCTGAAGGTAACGCCCATTCCCTTTAGGAAAGAGTTCATGGCCTGCTCTTTGGGAAGGGGCTTTGAGGCGCTGCCGCTCTTTGAGGGTTCGCCTGAGAAGACAATTATCCTGTCACTTACGTAGTCCTGGAACAGCACGTCGTGGTCAACAACCATTGCAAGCTTTCCCTTTACGTCAACAACGCTTTTTACCGCATCGGCAACCCTAAGGCGATCCTCTGCGTCAATGAAGGCAGATGGCTCGTCAAGCAGAATCAAATCGCTTTCGATTGCAAGGTTGTAGGCAATGCTTACCTTCTGGAGCTCTCCGCCGCTAAGCGAGTCAATCCTGTGCTCAAAGAACTTCTTTACCTTCAGGCGCCTCTCAATCTCAAGCTCAAAAAGGTCCATGTCAACGTTGCCAGAGAAAAGCTCTGAAACCAGGGCCCCCTTCTTTGGCTTAAGGTACTGTGGCTTGTAGGCAACCTTCAGCGAAAAGTCAATGGAGGTGTTGTCAGGCCTTATCTCAGAGGCAAACATCTTCACAAAGGTGGTTTTTCCAATTGCGTTCGGGCCAAGCATTCCAATAACCTCGCCTGTTCTCAGATCGCCCGGCTCCGCCTTGAGGGAGAAGTCCCCGAGAGACTTTTCCAATGCAGGGTATTTTAGGGCAAGGGAGCCGTCTGCCTGCTTTTCGGCGGACCGCACATTGAAGTGAAGCTCTTTTTCCCTGAAGCGAACATTTTCGTCGCGGAGGAATCCGTCCAAAAACTCATTTATTCCGTTGAGGGTGCTTTTTGGGTTGGACACAATTCCGTAAACCGCCGGCTCGCCGTAAAGAACGTTAATGTAATCGCTTAGGTAATCCAAAACCGCAAGGTCGTGCTCTACGACAACGACCTGCTTGCCCCGGTCAACAAGGCCCCTGATAAGCTTTGCAACCCTCAACCTTTGCCTTACGTCAAGGTAGGACGATGGCTCGTCAAAGAAATATATGTCTGCCTGCTTGAGAACGCAAGCGGCAATCGCGATCCTCTGGAGTTCCCCGCCTGAAACACTTGAAATGTCGTGCGAGAGGATGGAATCAATCTCAAGCTCTTTTGAAAGCTGGGGAAGCTGCTTTTTTTCGTCCACCTTTTCAAGCAGTGAAGAAACCTTTCCGTTGAATTTTTCGGGAATTGCGTCAACGTTCTGCGGCTTGAGTGAAAGGCTAATCTTGCCCTCTGAAAGGGCAGTAAAAAAGGCCTGCTCCTCCCTTCCCTTGAAAAATGAAATTGCCTGGGAGTAATCCGGCTTCCCGCTGAAGTTTCCAAAATTTGGAACGGTGTTTCCTGAAAGAATTTCCAGAACAGTGGTCTTTCCAATTCCGTTCCTTCCAAGCAGGCCAACGACCGCACCCTTCTTTGGGGCCGGAAGGCCGTAGAGGCGAAAAGTGTTTTCCCCAAACTTGTGCAGCGGTGTTTGGCGCTTTTCGCTTGCAAGGTTTATTATTGTGATGCAGGAGGCAGGGCACTTGCGAACGCAAATCTGACAGCCAATACACAAATCCTCAGAAATAATAGGTTTATTATCCTCAGCCAGAACAATACATTCTTTCCCAGTTCTATTGACCGGGCAAACTTTCATGCATGTCCCGGGACAACCCTCACCGTAAATACACTTATCTCTATCCAAAACAGCAATTCTCATCTTGCTTGCACCTGACTTCATAAAATCACGTTCCAATACTTTTCCTGAAACTGTAAAATCATACAGAATAAGCACTGTATATACTTAAATTTGCCTGAAAAAGCATTTAAAACTGTTTAGATGCCTTGAAATTTATATGCGCATTCTCCAAATAGACAAAAAGACCTGCTTGATAACCCTTGTTCCCGAAATACCGGATGACCTGTGGCATCTTGAGCGGGTAATAGAAAAGGGAGACCTGGTTAGCGGAGCAACTGACCGCAAGATAAAGCCAAGGGAGCAGGGGGAAAAGAATTTGAGGGTAAAGCTTTTTCTGGAAATAGAGGTTGAAAAGGTTGACTTTCACCGGGAAACCGGAAATTTGAGAGTAACCGGGGCCATAAGAGGCGGGAAGCCTGCTGACCTGGTTGAGATAGGGGCCTCACACAGCATAGAAATAGAGCTTGGAAAGAATGTTAAGATTAAGAAAAAGGAGCTTAAGAGGTTCCAAATGGAAAGGCTTGAGAAGGCAAGCGCGGCCACCAAAAAGGGAAAGGTTCTCCTGGTTGTTCTGGACGATGAAAGGGCAGACCTTGCCCTTCTGAAAGAGTTTGAACTGCAGAAAAAGGGAATCATTAGAAGCGGGAAATCCGGAAAACAGTTTGAGTCGAAATCAGGGATTGGAAATTATTTCAAGGAAATAGTGGATAGGGTCAAAGAGTTAAAGGCAGAGAAGGTAGTTTTTGCAGGGCCTGGATTTACGAGGGAATCCCTGAAGAAATGGATTGATGACAGGGGCGAAAAGGGCCAGTTTTACTTTGCCTCAACAAACAGCACAGGGGTAACAGGGCTGAACGAGCTGCTGAAAGGAAGCGCGCTGGACAAAATAACCAGCGAAATGCAGCTTGTGAAGGAAACAAAGCTCGTGGAACGCATTTTTGCAGAAGTTGGAAAGAACTCAGGGCTTGTGGAATACGGGGTGGAACAGGTTTCTGACGCAGTGGGCAAGGGGGCAGTGCAGCAGCTGCTTGTTGCCGACGAGACCATGCTTGAAAACAGGGCAAGTGTGGAAGAGCTCATGGACAAGACCGAGAAAATGGGCGGGGAAGTGCATTTGGTGAGCGCTGGACACGAGGCAGGAAAAAAGCTTGTGTCAATTGGGGGGATAGCAGCGCTTTTGAGGTTCAAAATACAGTAAGTTTTAAAAACAATTTTGTCTTTTTTTTCATTGAGGTGGTGTTTCTTGGGAGAAACTGAAGATTATTGTGGTGTTTTTGGGTTATACGGCAGCAAGAACTGCGCAAGGAAAATACACCATGCACTGCATTTTCTGCAGCACCGTGGGCAACAATACTGTGGCATTGCAACAAGCGACGGAAAAGAGGTAATAATCCAAAGCCACAAGGGCAGGGTTGACCACACATTTACAAGAGATGACTTTGAAGTATTGACCGGCAACTTTGGCATTGGCCACGTCAGCTTGAGGGACAGGCAGCCAATGACCCTGCACAGCAAACTTGGAGATTTTGCCATTTGCTTCAACGGAAATATCGTTAATGCGGAAGAGCTTATTCAGGAGCTTAAAAGTCAGGGCTATAGCTTTTGGCTTGACTCGCAGGTTGAATTGCTTTCAAAGCTTGTTACCCAGGGAAAGGACTTCGTTGAAGGCGTTGAGCAGGTAACAAAGAAAATTGAGGGCAGCTACAGCCTGCTTATTCTCACTCCCAAAGGAATCTTCGCCGCAAGGGACAAGTTTGGGTTCAAACCGCTGATTTTGGGCGAGAATGGCGGGGAGTTTGCAGTCGCATCTGAGAGCAGGGCACTGCAAAACCTGGATATGAAAATTACCAGGGATGTAAAGCCGGGGGAAATCGTTTTCATCGACGGAGGCGGCTTCAAGACACTTAAGACTTTGGAAAGCGAAAGAACAGCATTCTGCGCATTTGAATGGGCGTACACTGCAAGCGTTGACTCCGTCATTGACGGCTTGTCTGTTGACAAGGCAAGAAACAAGATGGGGGCAATGCTGGCAAAGCGCGATAAGGGAAAACTGCAGGCAGACATAGTTGCACCTGTGCCAAATAGCGGAATTGGGCATGCGGAAGGTTATCACCTTGAAAGCAAACTGCCTTTGAAGAGCGTTTTCCTGGTTGACAGGTACGGTGATAGGAGCTATACCCAAGCCACCCAAGAAGAGCGCGACAGGGAGGCAAAAAACAAACTGAGTGTTTTAAAGGATGCGGCTGAGGGAAAGAAAATTGTTCTGTGCGATGACTCCATCGTAAGGGGCACCCAAATAAGAGAGAAAGTAAAGGAGCTTAAGAAAGCCGGCGCAAAAGAGGTGCACGTAAGGGTTGCCTGCCCCCCGCTCATGCATCCGTGCAGGTTCGGAACCTCAACCAGGGACTATGACGAACTGGCCGCGAGAAAAATGTCTGTAGAGGAAATATGCAAGCACATCGAAGCAGACAGTTTAATCTACAATACCCTTGAGGACTTTGTTAAAGCGCTTGGCAGGGAAAAAAATGAGCTCTGCCTGTACTGCTGGGACGGAAAATCGCCATTCAAAAAAAAGAAGGAAGATTAGCGCAGCCTGAACTCAAGCCACTTAACCCTCTTTTCCTGAACCAGTTTTTTGATTCTCTGCTGCAGCGCAGAAAGCCCGCTGTCCGCGGCCTTAAATTCGCAGAGGATTATTTCATCCTGCTCAAACGCAATTCCGTCAATTGGACTTCCAAGAAAACGGAAATTTTCAGCGGAAAAGGGCAAGTCGTCAAGAAAGGGAACAAACTGCTCTGTTATTTTGCCGTACTTTACCGACTGGCTCTTCTTTCTAAAAAGGACCTCCTCAAGCTCTGCCTCAAGCCTTGAGGCCTTCCTGAAGAGGATAAAAACCAGGGCGGCAAGCGCAAGAATTATGAAAGCCAGGACATAAACAAGCATTTCAATCTCTTCAATAGTATTTTGTGCCTTCCCCTGTCAAAACCACAATTTTGAAGTCCTTGCCGGTGTCCTTCAAAGCGGCAAGCAGTGCCATGTGCTCCTTGCCGGAACCGCTTATAAGTGAAATAGACAATTCGGCATCAGGCAACTTTTCAATTATGGCGTTTTTGATTACCTCAAAGCCGGCCCTGTTGTTGACAAGAATCCACTCAACTTCCTTTGAGGGGGTAAAATTTTCCTTGCCCCACTCGTTTCCAACAATAAGGATTTGGTCCCACTCTTCCTCAGAAATAAGGCGGCCAACGTGACCCCAACTTCCCTTTCCAATTCCAAGAACGGCAATTAGCACTCCTCCCATAAAAAAACCTCTAAGTAAATTTAGAGAATAACAATTAAAAGCTATTCTATGCTGAACTCCTCTCTGGCATTTGCGTATATCTCCAGCAGTTTCTTGCCAAGAGGGCTGACCGAGTAAAGCATCTGCCCCAACACATCCATCTTGGAAACAAGCTTGAGCTTTTCAAGGGACTCAAGAATCAGGTCAATGTCAGAGCCCTTAACCTGCGTAAACTCAAGGTGCATCTTGTCAGCGCTCAAAGAGCTTTTCTCAAGACGCCTCAGGATCGCCATATAAATCTTGGAACTTGCCACCTTGTTGAATTGCGGGTTCTGCTCAATGAAGAAAACCCACTGGCTTTGCTTTGTCATCAGTAAGATTTTGTTCTCAATCAATTTAAACCTTTTGATACAAAGCAGCCGTCCACCTTAAAGCCGTTTGAAAGGTAGTATTCCTTTGTGCCAAGACCGCTTATCACCAACAGCTTTTTTGCATCAAACTCCTGTAAAGAAATCTCTTCAGCGCGCCGCAAAAGCCTCTTTCCAAGACCAGTGTGCTGAATCTCCCCCTGGGAGTGCTCGCCAAGCGGAAGAGACCTTCCAAAAACACGCAGTTCGCGGACAAGCGCAGTTTTGGCATCAATCTCTTTCCGGAAAGGGTTTGCAGGCATTCTGAGGC
Organism: Candidatus Iainarchaeum sp.; assembly: GCA_017609945.1. Classification (GTDB taxonomy): domain Archaea; phylum Iainarchaeota; class Iainarchaeia; order Iainarchaeales; genus JAFCCZ01. The sequence goes on along the minus strand of JAFCCZ010000044.1, from coordinate 812 downwards.
GGAGGAACCCGAAAAGGATTTTTCTGTCACTGCTCTCAAGCGAAATGAATTTTTCAACCCCCTTGCTGGCTTCATAGGCCTCAACAAACTCTTTTGCATTGCCCGGATTAACGCTGTCGCTGCTGCCCCTTGAATGCAAACCCGCTTCCCTGCACCTGATGCAATTGCAATCCAAGCCAATTCTCTTGGCTTCCTCCAAAGCGACCTGCCTGAGGTTTGTTCTCTTGACTCCTGCCAAAACTAGGGTGCTTGGAATATCACGCTGAATCCGCATAATTCTCACCCACTTTGGAACAAAGCGTTTAAGTTTCAGAACCAGCTCAAGGGCCTGCTCTTCGTTCATGGGCGTAAAAAGGCCCTTTTTCCAGTCCTCAAAAAGTTTGGTGTTTGGCATCACAAGGCAGGGGTAAAGCTTTATTGAATCCGGCTTGAAGTCAGGATTTGAGAAAATTTCCCTCAGGGCCCTTTCGTCTGCGTCAGGGCTTGAGCCGGGGAGCCCCGGCATAAAATGATAGGTTATCTTGAAAGCGCTGTCCTTGAGAAGGCTTGTTGCCCTAACAACGTCCCTTACAAGGTGACCGCGGTTTATCTTCTTGTAAATCCTGTCAGAAATCGTTTGAACTCCGAGCTCACACCTTGTTCCGCCAAAGGAAAGCATTGAATTAATTTCCCGCTTTCCGCAAAAGTCCGGGCGGGTTTCAAAAGTGATTCCTGTTATCCTGTTCTTTGAGGACAAGGCTGCCTTTTTCGCGGAAGCAATTGTTTTGGCCCTGCTGCCGGCAATGGAATTTATGCAGGAAAGCATGAACTTT
>JAFCCZ010000043.1 GCA_017609945.1 Candidatus Iainarchaeum sp. | reverse complement strand
GCTGCCGTCCTGTATCACTCCACCGGCATCAAAAATAATTGCTCTTACTTTCATATTAATCAGATTTCCCTTCTTTCAGGCCGCATTACTTTTACCGGGCTGTATTTGTAGAAGTCTGCCACTGTCTCAAGCCCTATTTCCGCCGGGCTTGCGCCCTCAGCAAAAGTCCCCTTTTTTTTCCAGCCTGCCTCATTCCTTTCGTCTGCAACATTCATTTTCCGCACTGTCGCCTTGCGGTCCTTGCCTGGGTCTGCAATGTAAACTTCCCCCTTGTAAACAAACTTTACGTGGCTGTGGTTTCCCATTCTAACAAAGCTTGCAGGCAATCCAATCGCCCTGATCGAAGCGCATATTGCGCTGGCGTGGTCTGTGCAACCGCTTATTTCCGGCGCGCCGTCCGGAACAGGCTGCCTTGCAACAACAACGCTTCTTGTTTCAATAATTCTCTCCGCGCTCCTTCTTGCCCAATGCTCTTCAGCTTCTTGAACCGGCAGTTCAACTTTTGTAAAGCTGGTTATGTCTGCAACAATCCTTTTAACTCGCTCCAAGGGGGTTGCTGCTTCAAATTTGGCAACATACCGCTTTACCTTTGCCGTTACCCCAACCTGGTGCCTTCCAAGCGGCGAAAGCTTTTCTGGGGGAACGTGCACTGGTTTTTTTGTGGCCTTTCTAACCGATCTCCTAGGATCTGTTCTCTTGCGCCTTGGCGGCTTTCCCATAGTACAATTGTCCAAAGAAAGGCATTTAATTAAATCCCTGCATGATTTTACTGGTGGTTTTGTTGGGAGAGGCCAAGCTAAAAGTTGAACTTATTTCCTTTACTCCGGAACCAGCGATTACTGCGGCTACCGCTGCCCATATGTGCTATGCAGGGGTTGACGTTGAAGAGCTCAAAAAAAAGGTTTCTCCGGATTACGCTAAAAAGCTGATAAAGCACCTTGCGGAGGCAGGCCACCTTTCCCCCCTGGAGCACGCTTCCTTTACCTTTGCAATTGAGGGAATTTCCCGGGCCTGCTCTCACCAGCTAGTGAGGCACAGGATTGCCTCCTACTCACAGCAGTCCCAGCGGTACGTTAAGGAGGGGGGCTTCAACTTTATTGTTCCGCCCAAAATAAGGGCCAAAAAAGAGGCTTATGAGAAATTCCTCAAGGCAATTGAGGCTGATCGCGTGGCCTACGATGAAATGCTGAAGATTGTGCCTGCGGAGGACGCGCGCTTTCTTCTTCCAAATGCCTGCGAAACCAGGATCCTTGTCACAATGAACACCCGCTCGCTCTACAATTTCTTCGAGCACAGGCTCTGCGTCCGCGCGCAGTGGGAAATTCGAGCCCTTGCCAACGAAATGCTCAAAAAGTGCAGAGAGATCGCCCCAGAGCTTTTTTCAAGCACTGACGCAAAGTGCACAAGGCTTGGCTACTGCGACGAGAAGGAAACCTGCGGCAGGTATCCGCTCAGAAAGGACGTTATAAAGGAAGACAGCTGATTTTTCTATGCCTGAAGTGGAGTTTGAGTTTGTTGACGTTTCAACCTGGAGAACCCCCGCCGAAAAGGAATTCGACGCAAGTGAAGCCGAGAAAAAGCGAATTTTTGAGGCCAGTCTGGTAACAATTGGAAGCGTGACCCCCGTTTCAAAAAGACGGTTTACTCTAAAAAACAGGCCCTACAACCACTTGCTTGTTGTTCTGGCAAATAAGGAACCAATGAGCGTTCTTTATTATCACATTAAGACAGGTAAGGATGGGAAGTCTGTTGTTGAGTTTCATAGCAAGACAAGAGCCGGGCTTACAATAAAGTTTACAAGGAAACGTGGTGAAAGCCCTCTCCGAAGCCTTTTTTGGTGGATGCGTAGGAAAGCCGGCAAAAATGCAAGGATAAAGCTTTTCAGGCCAACCAAGCCAGGGCGAAGAATGGTTGACAAGCTTGTGAGAGATGGCGCGCTGAAGCCTGTTGGCTGGAGGAAAGAAACAGAAATATATTCTTTTGGCAAAAAGAGGTCAAGGCGCAGAACTCGTTAAAAGCTGGCTTTTGCATTAGTTTTAAAACCCTTTCTGGGCCAATTTCTCTTATTAGAGGGAACGATTTTTTCACAAAATCAACGACGAGGTGAGCCTATTTGAGTGAAAAGAAGCAATATGTATTTCTATTTGACGAGGTTGGCGAGAATGCCAACACACAGGAGTGGATTTTTAGACTGGGAAACAAGGGAGCCCAACTTGCGGAGATGACCAATGCAGGCTTGCCTGTTCCGCAGGGCTTTACAATCAGCACCGAGGGTTGTAATGAGTTTTACGAGCAGGGAAGGAAGTGGCCTGACGGCCTTGAAGAGCAGGTTGGGGAAAAGCTTAAGGCCTTGGAGAAGAAGACAGGCAAGGAGCTTGGAAACCCTGAAAACCCGCTTTTTGTTTCGGTTAGAAGCGGTTCCTATGTTTCAATGCCTGGAATGATGGACACTGTCCTGAACCTGGGAATGAACGACAAAACCGTTGAGGGCTTTGCAAAGCTCACGAAGAACGAGAGGGGGGCCTGGGACTCTTACAGGCGCTTTATCACGATGTTTGGCGACGTTGTAATGGATGTAAAGCACGCGAAGTTTGAGGAAATCCTTGACAGGGTAAAGGAAGAGAAGGGGGTAGAGGACGACACAGGCCTTGATGCGGAGGATTTGAAGGCATTAGTCCCAAAGTACAAGGAACTTGTCAGAAAAGAGGCCGGAAAGGACTTTCCGCAGGACGGATGGGAGCAGCTTAAGATGTCAATTGACGCTGTTTTTGGCTCCTGGAACAACCCCAGGGCAATTTCCTACAGGAGAATTAACAACCTGAAAGGCGACGCCGGAACCGGTGTAAATGTCCAGGCGATGGTTTTTGGAAACATGGGTGAAACCTCCGGGACAGGGGTTTCCTTCACCAGAAATCCCGCAACAGGTGAAAAAGAGCACTACGGCGAGTATCTGATTAACGCGCAGGGAGAGGATGTTGTTGCCGGAATCAGGACCCCAAAGCCGGTTGATTCTCTCAAAGAGGTTTTGCCGGATGTTTACGGGGAGCTTTTGGAGGTCTACGACAAGCTTGAAAAGCACTACAAGGATTTGCAGGACTTTGAGTTTACCATTGAGAACAAGAAGCTTTACGTACTCCAAACAAGGAACGGTAAGAGGACTGCCCACGCTGCGGTGAAGATTGCGGTTGACATGGAGGAAGAGGGTCTTATTTCAAAGGAAAGGGCTGTTTTGAACGTTAAGCCAGAGCAGCTTGACCAGTTGCTGCACAAGCAGTTTGACCAGGAAGCGTTAAAGGAAGTAAAGGCCTTTGCAACCGGAATCAATGCTTCGCCAGGGGCGGCTGTCGGAAAGATTGTTTTCACTGCCGAGAAGGCGAAGGAGATGAAGGACGCGAACCCAAAGGAAAAGCTTATTCTTGTGAGGGTCGAGACCTCTCCAGAGGACATTGAGGGAATGCACGCCGCCCAGGGAATTCTTACCGCAAGGGGCGGTGCCACCTCCCACGCTGCGGTTGTTGCCAGGGGGATGGGAAAGCCGTGCGTTGCAGGAGCGGGGGGCATTTCAATTAATGAGAAGGCAGGCGAGATGAAGACCAAGTCCGGGGAAACCTTTAAGGAGTTTGACGTGATTTCGCTTGACGGCGGAATTGGCCAGGTTTTCAAGGGAGAAATAGCCCTTGTTGAGCCAGAGTTTGGGGGGGATTTCGCAACCCTGATGGGCTGGGCCGACTCTTTCAGGACAATGAAGGTTAAGACAAACGCCGACAATCCAAAGGACGCAAAGCTTGCCCGCGATTTTGGCGCTGAGGGAATTGGACTTTGCAGGACAGAGCACATGTTCTTTGAGCCTGAGAGAATCAAGGCAGTTAGAGAAATGATTCTTGCAGAGGACGAGGAAGGCCGAAGAAAGGCATTGGACAAGATTCTTCCGTTCCAAAAGGAGGACTTTAAGGGAATCTTTGAGGCAATGGACGGCTTGCCGGTGGTAATCAGGCTTTTGGACCCGCCACTGCACGAGTTCCTGCCAAAGGAGAACAAGGACATTAAGGAGCTTGCAGCCGAAATGAGTGTTTCGGAGGAAAAGCTTCGCGCAAAGATTGCTGAACTGCACGAGTTCAACCCAATGCTTGGGTTCAGGGGCTGCCGCTTGGGGGTTGTCTACCCTGAAATCAACGAAATGCAGGTTAAGGCAATTTTTGAGGCCACGCTTGAGGTGCAGGCTGCTGGAAAGAAGCCTTTGCCTGAAATTGAGGTTCCCTTGGTTGGAAAGAGGGAAGAGTTCCTGAAGATAAAGGCCTTGGCCAAAAAGGTTGCAGTGGAAACCGGGGCAGAGGGAAAGGTTGACTACAGGATTGGAACAATGATTGAGGTTCCAAGGGCGGCTCTCACCGCTGACGAGATTGCAGCGGAGGCGGATTTCCTTTCCTTTGGAACAAACGACCTAACGCAGATGACCTGTGGTTTTTCAAGGGATGATGCCGGAAAGTTCCTTGTCCACTATGTCCAAATGGGGGTGTACGAAATGGACCCCTTCCAGAGCATTGACCAGACCGGCGTTGGAAAGTTAATGAAGATTTGCGTTGAGAGTGCCAGAAAGACCAATCCAAAGATTGAGATTGGGATCTGCGGAGAGCACGGCGGAGAACCAAAGAGTGTTGAGTTCTGCCACAACATTGGCTTGAACGATGTAAGCTGTTCTCCCTTCAGGGTTCCAATTGCAAGGCTGGCGGCTGCCCAGGCAGCGATAAGGGAAAAGCAGAAGAAGGAGTAATTCCTTCTTTTTCTTTCTATTTTCTTTTAAATTTCTTTCCAGTCCTAAGGCCGATCATTTTATCGGCAATTTTCTTTGCTTTCGCGCGTGCGGTCCTTCTTTTGGCGGTTTCAGCAGTCTTCCTAAAAAAAGCTTCGTGCTCTGTTCCCATGAACTCTTGCGCCATTAGTGCTGCTGTCTTTGGGTGTTTGAGCAGTTTTCTTCTCAAAGCGTTTCTTCCCAATGCCTCGCGCAATCCAAATGCAACACCCACTGCTCCAATTGGAACTCCAATATGCGGGTCAAATGCTGCGGCTGTGCCCACGCCAATCCCAATTAGCTTTGTTGCCGTTTTCTGGCTTCTGCCATAGCTCTTCATTTTTGCGTTAATTTTACCCTTTAACCTGCTTCCCTTAAACCTTGGTTTTGGGGTGGGCTTAGGCTTTGGTTTGAGGGGGGCATTCAATCACTTACAATTCGTTCTTTTCGCACTTTTCGTTGTACTCGCAGTACCTGCACATCCAGTTCATTTCCTCGCTTTTCTTTGCCTCCGCAATCGGCAGAAGGCCTTGCGTTAGGAGCTTGTGCAGCTGCCCAAACCTTTGCATTATCTCTTTTGCCTTTTCCTCGCTGTACTCCACCGGAAAGATCTTGCTCTTCAGATTTGTTTTGTCAACGTACAATACCATCCCGTTGTGGATTCCTGTTGCGTGCATGTAGAGTTGCAGCTGCATTAGGTGGGTTGGGCTTGCCTTGTTGACAAAGTCAACGCTTTTCGTGCTCTTTACCTCCACCACCCAGCTTTTTCCGCTTTCCTTCACCAGAATCAAATCGTCCACCCGTCCTGAAACAAGAAAGTCTTCTCCCTGAATCTTCAACGGAAACTCACTTTTCAGCAGCTCAACCTCCTGGTTTTTGTCGCTTTTCAATACATCTACCACAAAATCGTGCATTATGTTTCCCAGCTCAAAGATCTTTGCAAGGTCTGGCTTTACCTCCAGCGGGTGCTTGTAGCTGTACCAAACCTTCCTAATGCAGTTCCCTATCTCACTTGGATAATATCTTCCAACCGATTTGGCCCGGCGCTCCCTTGCGATATGGTTGTCAATCATTTTGTCAAAATCAATCATTCTCTCGCCAATGAAATCTTGCAGCTTTGGTTTTTTAAACGCTTTCAGAGAGTTCTTTTCCACTAATCCCATTGGTTTAAATCACCGATTGCATTAAATTTTTATATGGGGCTTTTGGGAAAAATTTTCGGGGCTGCCAAGCCGCAGGAAGTAGAGCTCTCCATTGAGGAGGTTTCCGACTTTGTTGAAAGGAACCTGAGTGGAAAGCGCCCTGAGCTTGAAACGGCAATTGCCAACGTTTTCAGTGAAATAAAGCATCTTTTGAGGGAGGTAAGCACTCTGCTTAAAGAGCTTGAAAACCAGCCTCTTAAGGGCGAAAACATTAAACTGAAGAAGATTGTCAGCACTTCCAGGGGCCAGGCAATTTCAAGGATTGGCTCTTTGATTGAAAGGCTTCAGCCGCCGGCAACCAGTGATTTTGCCCAGGTGAAGCAGTATTGCGGGGAGGCGGGAAAGCTTTTGCACTCTGAGATAACCCACGGCGGAAAGAGCATTGCCTACACTGGGATTTACCTCAAGGAGGCAATGAAGAACCTTGGAAAGAGCCTTAATGAGCTGAGCAAGGCATTTTCTTCGCTTGAGAGGAAGATTGAGGAATTTTCTCCGCTGTTTTTGGAGCAGGAGCTGAGGCAGCAGCTAAGTCTTGTTGGTGGAAAGAACGCATCTGTTTCCTCGCTTGAGAAGGAGATTGAAAAGGCAGAGCAATCTCTTGAAAAGGAGAGGGTAAACTCCAAAAAGCTTCTCTCTGAATTGGCTGGGTTTAAGGAGTCCCCTGAATTCAAGAGGCTTGGCTCTTTGCACGGGGAGAAGGCTTCGCTTTTGAGGGAGAAGCAGGAGGCAAAAACAGAGCTTGTTTCTCTTATCTCGTCAATTGACAGGCCGCTTAAGAGGCTTTCAAGGGCTGTTGCCAGTGGACGGTATATTTTGCCGCAGGCGCTTGCTTCAGTGCTCCACAAGCTTGAGCAAAACCCGCTTCAGTTGTTCAAATTGGACCCAAAGGGCGAATCGGTGAAAACTTTGCTGCTTGAGCTGAAGAAGGCAATTGAGTCAGGGGTCGTTGAATTAAAGGACAGGGAGCGCGAGAAGAGGCTGGCGGCGATTGAGGAGCTGCTTGCATTCAACTTCTTTTCAAAGGTTTTCTGGAAATTCAATGAGATTGACTCAAAGCTGCAGGCGGTTGAAAAGGACCTCAGGAACAATCCAGTGTTGTCAGAGCTTTCCTCGCTTGAGAGGAAGGTTGAGGATGGCAAGGGCCTTGTTGAAAAAACCGAGAATTCAATTGCCTTGCTGAGGGCAAGCATTGAGCGGGAAAGTCTTGAAATTGATAAGGCACTGCAGGCAGTTGAGTCTCTTTTGAACAAGATGGATATTGGAAAAATTTCCCTCAAAAAGTAGTCACACTTTTGTGAAACTGTCAGAGAACTGCGTAATTGTGTTCTCAACCTGTTCCTTTGTGGACTCCATCAGGATAAATATCCCGTGGGCCTTCCACTGCCTCATCTTTGACGAAAGCGAGTGAACCAGCTTTTCAACCGTGCTTTCCTGGTTGTAGATTAGCAGGGTGGTTATGGAATCCAGAATAAAATAATTTTCCTCGTTTGACAGCGTTTCCATAATCTCGTCAAGCTCTATTATTGCTGCTGTCAGGTTTTTTGGGGAGTCTATGTAGTGGTAGTTTTCCCCCTTTAGCTCTTTTCCACCGGACATTCCGGTTATTGCGTCTATAAAGATTATCCCCTCTAATGGGATTTCTTCCTCTTTCAGGAGTTCAACCAGGTCTGAAACGTTTTTGTTGACTGTTAGGTAAACCAATTTTTTTTTCTTTGACACAACATACTTTACAATTTCTATGTTGAGCTTTGCGTAGGATGAGGCGTTTTCAATAACTGCAACTGCAAAATCCTCCGGAAGGCTGTCTAATGCTTCCTCTATCTTGAGCCGAATTTCCCTTTCCGGGCTTAGTAGGGTTTCAAGCTCTTTTTGGCTGAGTTCGAGCTTGTTTTTTACCTTTGCCGAATTGGCTTCCTCTTTCTGCATTTTAAACGTCCTCAAAAAGCTCGTGCTTTGCAAGAATTTTCAAGCCATCTTTTGAAATAGCTATTGGATGCATTTTTTCGCTTATTTTTGTGCCTCGCATTTTGAGAACGCCAACGCTTCTGACAAAGCGGTCCTCCAGTTTTGTGTGGTAAAGCAGTATTACACCGTCTGCAACGTATTCTTCCAGCCCAAACAGGCTGCTTGTTTTGTCCAGTGAAATTTCGTTTGTGATTACTGCAGTGCAACCGCTTTTTTTGAGCATTCTTCCAAGTCCAAGAATTCTCTTTCTTGCGTCAAGCTCTCTTTCAAAGTAGAGCCTGAAGACAACGCCGGGGTCTATAACCAGGCGCTTTGCATCAATCCTTTGGATTGCGTCCTCTATCGTGTTCTTCAGCTTGTCAAAGTCGTACAGCTCAACCGAT
>JAFCCZ010000042.1 GCA_017609945.1 Candidatus Iainarchaeum sp. | reverse complement strand
TGCAAGAATGTCGGTCATTGCAAGCCTGCTGCTCGCTTCCTCTATTCTTTCGAAGTATTCTGCAAGCTTCTTGAATTTCATTGAATATATTGTTGCATAGACCTATTGAAAAGTTTTTTCCCTGCCCTTTTCTGCCTATCCGATTGCTGCAATAAGCGTTTTTTCCCCTGATTCAGCTCCTTTCAGCGTAAGATATTCGTATGCTTTCTGCAGTGCAAGAATGGCCTTTGGAATATCGTTTGCTTTCATTGAGCTGCTGCTTTTCCACTCATCGTTCTTGTCCTTGTAGTTCTTTTGCAGTGAAACCGTGTTGTATTTGATTCCTTCCTTTCCTTCATTTTCCCATATTGCGACTTGGATCGCGCCTGCGCCGAATCTCTTTATTGGAATTGTCATACCCCCACCTCCTTTTTTTTGTGCGGTGAAACACTCGTCTGGTAAGCCTGTTTCCTTAAGCAACCCTTATTAGCCCGCGAATTCTTTTAGGGCTCCTCACTGTTGGAACAAACCTGCATAGTCTGGATTCAATCATTTTACCACCTCTGAGGTAATTGCCGCGAGATCGTTTATAAAGTCAGGGAAAGAGAGTAGATTTCCACTGAATTTTTCCCCGTTGCCATTTCCACTGTTCCATTTGGGCCAGACTAAAATTATTTAAACCACTTTAAACCTACTTATTGCATGCCTAGACTCCCACTGCCTTCAAGAAGAAGGGTTGCCTTAATTCACTCGCAGCTGCTTTGCATTGACGGAGTCTCTTTAGAGGCCCAAAAGTGGGTAAAGGCCTACAAGGGCCTTGGGCACAAAGTGTTTTTAATTTCCGGAAAATTCTGCTCCAAGCCAAAGCTTCCCCACCTTGTAATTCCAGAGCTTGCCTTGGACCACCCAACAGTTGAGTCAATTAAGAGAATGGCCTTTGAGGCGCCGTTGGGGGAAGACGAGAGCAAGGCCCTCCGCGATCTTATTTCCTCAACCGTCAAAAAGATCAAGCCACAGCTCAAGCAATTCATTCAGGCAAACGGCATAAACATGCTGAGCATTGAAAATGTTCTGGCAATTCCGGCAAACATCCCGCTTGGAATTGCCTTGAAGGAGTTGATTGAGGAACTCAACATTCCCACAATAATGCGCCACCACGATTTCTTCTGGGAGAGAAACTATTACATAAAATACAACAACATTCCCCACATTCTTGGAAAGGCCTTTCCCCCAAAACTCACCAGAATAAAGAACGTTACAATAAGCAGGATTGCACAGCAGGATTTCCTGCGCTGGACAGGTGTTGACAGTGCAGTAATTGAGAACGCTGTTGACTTCAGCAAACTGGCCAAGCCGGATGCATTCAACAGAAATTTCAGAAAGGATTTGGGAATTAGAAAGAACCAGCTGCTGCTTCTCCAGCCAACCAGAATTCTTGAAAGAAAGCGAATTGAGAGAAGCATTGAACTGGCCTCGCAGATTAACAAGGCTTTCAAGGGCAAGGACAAGTGCGTACTTGTAATAACAGGCCCGGCCTCCGGCCCTGAGAGCAAGAACTACTTTGAGTTCCTTGTAAAGAAAACGAGGGAGCTCTCAGTGGACGTAATCTTTGCCTCTGACCACATTTACCTTTACAGAAAAGAGGAGGATGGAAAAAGGGTTTACAGCATTGACGACGCCTACCTAAACGCAGATTTGGTCTGCTTTCCAAGCGACATTGAGGGATTTGGGAACGTTGTAATTGAGGCCGCGGCCTACAAAAAGCCGCTGTTCGTAAACAATTATCCCGTGCTCCGCGAAATGAAATCAAAGGGCTTTGACTTCATTGAAATGGACCAGGAACTAAACAAAGCAGTTTTTGACAAAACTTTGGCAATTCTGAGAAACAAGAAGGCAAGGGACTCAATGGTTAAGAAAAACTTCAACCTGGCAAAACAACACTACTCAATTGAGGCCCTTGAACCAAGGCTTCAGAAGCTGGTGGAGCAGGTCGACAAATGGAACATTGACAAAATTCTTGCAGAACTCCACTCAATGATTTACAGCTTCTCCCACGCACTAATGGGCCTGCTTTTCTGGAGAAAGCGGAAGTAACACAATTACCTTTAAATAGCTTTTTCCCGCCAAATACTTGAGACTGGGGCCTTGGTGTAGCTTGGTAGCATTGTGGCTTTGGGAGCCTCCGACGGGGGTTCAAATCCTCCAGGCCCCACTTTATTTTCTGCCCTCAAAAACCAATTTCTTTTGCAATCTTTTTAAGGGAAGTAGGCCGGTTCTTTTCCTTTCTTCCGTCCCTTCTCAACTGTCTTATAGGCCCTGTGCTCCTCGCCCCTGTTTTTGTAAAGTATCCGGGCAGTGCCTTCAACAAACCCGTTCTTTTTTAATGCCGCTTCCGCGGCTGACCTAAGTGCTCTTGTCTCCCTTATTCTTGTTCCTTTCCCGCCATGCGAACCATCCAGAATGATTGCTCTCCTGTCACCCTTTTTGGTAGCGCTCACTCTATACCTTAGGTTCATTCTTCTCGGCATTCAATAAAAACTAACCTACTGCTTCCTAATAACCCTTTCTCTTTTTCCCAAACCTTTTTAACCCTTAATTCGCCAGATTATATTGATTTACAATGGACAGTGAGTGTCTTCCTCAACTCTGATTTTTCTCAATTCCCAGATGCCGATATCTTTTGGGGGGTTAGTGTAGTTTGGTGATCACTCGAGCTCGGGGTCTGGAGGATTCCAGACGAAAAGCTCGCAACGGGAGTCCGAATCTCCCACTCCCCATTCTTAATTAAATAGTTTGCAACTAATGTGTGATTGAAATGGTCAAAAAAAAGAAAGCAGGGGTTCTCCAGTGGTTCAACACCCACACCTTTCACCACCGCAGGTTTGAGGACCTGGCCAGGCTGGTTGAATTAAAGAAAAAGCAGGGTGTAAAGATTTCCGTTGGAATTCCCACCCTCAACGAGGAAGCCAACATTGGGAAGGTTGTCTCAACCCTAATGCCCCTCGTTGAAAAGCACGATCTTGTTGACGAGATTGCAATAATTGATTCAGGAAGCAGTGATGCGACCTGTGAGATTGCGCGGAAGGCTGGGGCAAAGGTCTTTGTTTCAGAAAAGCACCTCAAAGGCCACGGCGTCTTTTTTCACAAGGGCGAGAACCTGTGGAAGTCCCTTCACATGCTCAAGGGAGACATAATCTGCTGGGTTGACGCGGACATTGAGAACATTCACCAGCGCTTTGTTTACGGCCTTGTTGGTCCAATGCTTGAGAACGAAAAGATTGGCTACGTTAAGGCCTTCTACGAGAGGCCAATTCAGAGCGAGGGCAAAATCCAGTCAACCGGCGGGGGCCGCGTTACAGAGATTTTTGCCAGGCCAATGTTCAACACTTTTTATCCCGAGCTCACTGGAATAATCCAGCCGCTGAGCGGAGAGTACGCCGGCCGAAGGGACGTTTTTGAAAAGGTCCCGTTCTTCATTGGCTACGGGGTTGAGACCGGCCTGCTGATTGACATATTCAACAAGTTTGGGCTGGACTCAATGGCACAGGTTGATTTGGACGTAAGAATTCACAGAAACCAGCCCACTGAGGCACTGGGAAAGATGTCCTTTGGGTTACTGCAGGTTTTCCTGAACAGGGTCCCGGAACTAAAGCCAGTTCTAAAGGACTTCAATGCGGTTTACAGGTTTCCGGAAACCCAGGTTACCAAAAGCGGTGAAAAGGAGTATTTCCTGAGTGAGAAAGAGGTAAGGGACGTTGAGAGGCCGCCAATAAAGGGCGTCTCCGAGTATGTGATGAGAAAGGGCTTTGAGAACGACTTGCTTGCAAAGCTTTCCTCAACCCTTTGGGACATAAAGAAGGGCCTGAGTGGGAAGGGCGATAAGAAATGATTGGTGTGGTGGAATGAATCCGGAGAAAGTTAAGAGAATTGTGATAAAGCTTGGCACGGACAGTGTTGTAAAAAACAATCGCTTCAATTCAGGGCTTGCCAACAGCATGGCTAAAGACATCTCAAAGATGGTGCGAGACGGCAAGCAGGTTATAATTGTTTCAAGCGGCGCAATCGGGATTGGCCTTGAGAGCATGCGCATGACATCGTTCCCGGAATCCATTGAAATGCAGCAGGCAGTTGCGGCAATTGGCCAGAGTATCCTAATGCACGATTACCAAAAGGCGTTCTCCAAGTTCAATCAGGTTATTGCCCAAGTGCTTTTGACGCAGGAGGATCTTGAGGAAACAAAGAGCCTGGGAAACATAAAGCGTTCCCTGAACAAGCTGCTTTCATTTGGTGTTGTCCCGATAATTAACGAGAACGATGCCGTTGCAACGCACGAGCTTGCGTCCAAGAAGGCCTTTTCAGACAACGATGTTCTCTCCGCAATGGTTGCGTCCCACCTTGATGCGGACCTGCTTGTGATGGTTTCAGAGGTGGGCGGGCTTTTCACCGATAACCCTGAATCCAACGGCAAAGCCTGCCTTATTGAAAGGGTTTCGGATTTGCGGAATTTGAAGGCTGTTGTGAGTGGAAAGAGCAATCGCGGCAGAGGGGGCTTTAAAACAAAGCTTGCGGCCGCGGAGATTGCTTTAAAAAAAGAAATTCCTTTAATTATCACAAAAGGAAAAAACGGTTTCCTTGCGGACATTCTCAGAGGGAAATTCAAGGGAACAATTTTTGAAAGGTGAATTGATTGGAGAAAGAGCAGGGAATTACCGAGAAAAAGGCCGGAAACTTCTCCGAGTGGTACAATCAGGTTGTGTTAAAGGCAGAGCTTGCTGACTACGGGCCGGTTCGCGGCTTTATGATTATTCGCCCCAACGCCTACCGCATTTGGGAGAGCATTCAGCAGTACTTCAACAAGGCAATTGAGGCTCTTGGGGTCAGCAATGCATATTTCCCCTTGCTTATCCCTGAAAGCTTTTTCAAGAGGGAGGCCGAGCACGCAAAGGGCTTTGCGCCAGAGCTCGCTTGGATTGAGCGAGAGGGCAAGGACGTTGACGAGAGAGTTGCAATCAGGCCGACCAGCGAAACCATTATTTACGACAGCTACGCCAAATGGATTCGCTCCTGGAGAGACCTGCCCCTAAAGCTAAATCAGTGGTGCAATGTTCTAAGGTGGGAAGTCAAGCAGACAAAGCTCTTCCTCAGGACAAGGGAGTTCCTTTGGCAGGAGGGGCACTGTGTTTACGAAACAAAAGAAGAGTGCGACAAGGAGGTAAAGGGCATTTTGGGCGAGTACCAAAAGCTCTGCCACGAACTCCTTGCAATTCCAACCCTTGCCGGCAAAAAGACCGACGCCGAAAAGTTTGCCGGCGCACTCTACACCCTTACGCTTGAGGCCATGATGCCCGACGGCAAGGCACTGCAGATGGGAACCTCCCACAACCTTGGCCAGGACTTCGCCAAGGGGTTTGGGATTAGCTTTATTGACAAGGAGGAGAAAAAGGCCCTGCCCTGGCAGAGCAGCTGGGGATTCTCCACAAGGCTGATTGGAGCGCTGGTAATGGTTCACGGGGACGACAAGGGATTGGTTCTGCCCCCAAAGGTTGCGCACAACAAGATCGCAATTGTTCCAATTGTTTTCAAGGGAGACAAGAAAAAGGTTTTGGAGAAGGCAAAGGAGATTGCCAAAACCCTGAAGCAATTCAACCCGATTTTTGACGACCGCGACAACTATTCCCCTGGCTGGAAGTTCAACGAGTGGGAGCTGAAGGGAATTCCCCTGCGGCTTGAGATTGGCCCAAAGGATTTGAAGGCAAAGCAGGTTGTTTTGGTAAGGCGCGACACCGGCAAAAAGGAATCAGTCAAGTTTTCGGCTTTGAAGAAAAGGATTCCTGCGCTGCTTGAGGAAATTCAAAAAGATCTTTTCACTAGCGCGAAAAAGTTCCTTGATTCAAGCACTGTTGGGGCAAAGACCTGGAGCGAATTTGAGAAGGCGGTTAAGGAAGGAAAGATGGTTCTTGTTCCATTCTGCTGCGGGGAATCCTGTGAGGAAGAGATTAAGGACGAAACAACTGCAACAAGCAGGTGCATTCCCCTTGACCAAAAAAAGTTTGAGGGCAAGTGCATAAAGTGCGGTTCAAAGGCCAAAAACATGGTTTACTTTGCCAAAGCCTACTAATTCTGGCCAAAGCAAAAACTTAATTAAGCCAAATCCTTACTAATTAGGGTGCATTTTGCCCAACTTTGATGCGGCCGATTGAAAATGAAGAACAAGCCATTGTTTAAGGCAATTTTTATAGCCACTGCCGTGCTGTTGCTTTTTACGGTGCATGGTGCGTTCGCTCCTGCCCCTAACGTTGATCTTGAATCCACTCCCAAAAAGCTTTACAGTACAAGTAACAACACTGCGGAAATTAAATTTAAGTTTGAGTATGAACATCTTAACAGAGGAATCGATCTCATCGGCACGCAATTTGATTTCGTCGGCATGCAAACTATATTCATTTACCCCCCGCCGGGGGGTTTTTATAATCCGCCCACCAACCTAACTCCGGAAAACTGCCAATCTGACGAATCTGCAAATTGGATTATTGAGTGTGGGACAGACAAGGAGAATAATGAGTTTGATGACCTTGATGAGATTGAGATTGAGTTTAATGTAATAACCCCCTATGTGCAATCAAACTATGCCAGAACAGATGTGTGGACAACTAGCGTTCTCTTTTCCATTCCAGCAAGTCCTGATTTGTCTATTCTGGAGGAATCTTTTGATGTTGAGATTCAGCCCCCCAAAGTTTCAATAACTTCGCCTGAAAAAAATGCCCAGGTTTCAGGGACAGTGCACATTGTTGCAGAGGAAAAAGAAGGAATTCCGCACAGCGTTAACTTTTATTACTTGAAGGGTGGCGGGAGACAACTTTTGGGCGCTGTATCCGTCCCAAATGATAGCAGCTGGACCTTTGACTGGGACACAACCTCTTTTTTAGATGGAGATTACAAGTTGGTTGCCAGCGCCTGTGACAACAAGGAAACCTGTGGCCCCCCCTCAAAAAAAGTTGAGGTCAAGGTAAACAACTCCCGCTGTTCAATTTCGTCCGTTGTCTCCCCAATAAATTCCGGCGACAACTCAAAAATAACTTTGGCTCACTTTGGATTTTCACCCGTCACTGAATCGTTCGAAGTTGACGTTGACTGTGGAAACGATGCAGAATATTTGGAAGACCTTTCCTGTAATACTGCCTCCTGCAGCTTCAATTGTGGCCCTTACTCTGTTGGCCCCGAAGCCGAATCGGTTGAGCCTGGCGTAATCTCCGAAACCTTCACAATAACCGTTTCCGCCCTGTCCGACGGCGTTGCCAAAGCAGATTGCGGCTCTACAGAAATTACGGTAAACGAGAGCATAACTCCAAACGAGCCACCTGAGGCTTCAATTACTGCGCCACTAGGCGGTTTAGTTTTCATCAAAGACCAGAGAATTGACTTTAAAGGCAGTGCCAACGATCTTGAAGATGGCGACCTCTCAGGAGACTCGCTGGTTTGGAGTTCCAGCATTGACGGAGACCTTGGTTCAGGGGAAAACGTCAGCGTGCAGGATTTAAGCGCTGGAGAACACGAGATTACTCTAACTGCGACCGACGCCAGTAGTGCAACTGGCAGGGATTCAATTTCGGTTACTGTCAAGGAACCTTCCGAGTGCTCAATTGTAACTGCTTCCAGCGTTTTCGTGAGCGGAAACTCAATAATACGCCTTGATTATAACAATTTTTATTCTGACCCCTCCAATGTAACTGTTTCCTGCGGTGGCGGTGCGGTTTACGGCAATGATTTGGGTTGTTCTGATAGGGAATGTACCTTAACCTGCGAAGGCTATTCAACCCAGTCCGAAACATATGAAGAGTTTACAGTGGCGGTCTCTAATCTTTCGGACGGGGTTGATCCGGCGGACTGCGGTCCGGCAACAGCTGGTTCGGCAACAGTTGTTGTCAGCGGGCAGCCAAACAATAACCCCTTTGTGGTAATAGAGTGGCCGGGCAGTGGCCAGGAGTTTACTGTAAACGAAGCAATTGATTTTGTTGGAAATGGTTCAGACCCTGATGGTGACACAATCACTTTTGCGTGGGATTTTGGTGACGGCTCAACGGCGGCAAGCAGGAATCCAACCCACGAATATTCTGAAGCAGGGACTTATACTGTTGAACTAATTGTTTCTGATATCAGAGGCGGAAGGTCCGAACCTGCCGAGATAACCCTCTCAATAATGCCAGAGCAGGTAAACCATTCGCCGGTTATTGACGCCCTAATTGTTGACCCGCAGACTCAGGGAGAGGGAGAGCCAATCCTGTTTACCGCACAAGCGCATGACATTGACGGCGACAGCCTGAGTTATGCCTGGGATTTTGGGGACGGACAGAGTGGAATTGGCAGGCAGGTTTACCACTCTTACTATCTTCTCCCGGGTGAAAGGGAGGGGCAGTTCACGGTTGAGCTAACTGTAAGTGACGGCGAAGCCACTCCTGTAAGCGATTCGGCCACTGTTAATATTGAAAAGGGGTATTTTTCGATTACCGTGCTAAAGCCCTCATCTGACCCGCAGGCTGCGTTGGAGAAGGGTGAGCAGGTAGAAGTGGAATTGTCCATAACCGATGCCGATGGCATGCCCCTAACAGGCCTTGAGCCAAGTGGAACTATTGAGGAAATTGCCCTGCAGTTTTCCGAGAGTGGGAACGGAATTTACAGCGGAAGTTTCTCTGCGCCCTTTGAATTTCCAAACAACGCGGTGCTTTTTGCCGAG
>JAFCCZ010000041.1 GCA_017609945.1 Candidatus Iainarchaeum sp. | reverse complement strand
CCAGGGAACTCCCAAAACTTATTTCCAAGATAATTCCAATAATTAATTCCACAAACCCGGTTGACGTTGGTGTTGCCCTTCCGCTGTTCATTGCCTGTGAGAAGGCCAAAAAAGAAGGGCTTAAGGTGGTTTTTTCAGGTCAGGGGGCAGACGAACTGTTCTTAGGCTACGCACGCTTCAAGAAGTCAAAGGCTCTTGAAAAGAATTCTTTTGAGGCATTGGGCAAGCTCAAGAAAGAAGGCGTTGGCCTAAACAGGGCAATTGCGGAAAGCAACGGAATGAAACTGGTGCTTCCATATCTTAATCCTGCGGTGGAAAAATTTGCACGAGCACTTCCAAAAGAGCTTAAGCTGGACGGCGAAAGGAATAAGGTAGTTTTGCGGGAGCTTGCAGCGCAGCTTGGCGCCACAGAAGAGTTTTCCGAGAGAAGGAAGACCGCGGCGCAGTATGGTAGCAATTTTGACAAGGCAATTGAGAGGCTTGCGAAGAGGCAGGGTCTTCACAAGTCTGAGTTCTTGGACCGGTTTGGAGGGGGAAAGATTACTGTTCTCTTCTCCGGCGGAAAGGATTCCTGCCTGGCCCTTTGGAAAATGCAGGAGCAGGGCTTTGAGGTCGCTTGCCTGATTTCGGTGCTGCCTAAAAATCCTGACTCGTTCATGTACCACAAGCCAGACCTAAAGGTACTGCGCCTGCAGTCAAAGGCATTGGGAATTCCCCTGCTTTTGGAGAAAACTGAGGGAAAAAAGGAGAAAGAACTCTTGGAGCTGGAAAAGGTTTTGGGGCAGGCGAAGAAAAAGTTTGGAGTCCAAGGGGTAGTTTCCGGAGCACTCTACAGCAACTACCAGCGCGAAAGAATTCAGAAAATTTGCAATGAGTTGGGACTAAAGCTTTTCTCCCCGCTGTGGCATATGAGGCAGGAGGCAGAACTGCGGGAGCTTGTGGCCAGTGGATTTGAATTCATTCTAACAAAGGTTGCTGCAATGGGGCTTGGAGAGCAGTGGCTTGGAAAGAGGATCGGAGAAAAGGAAATTGCCGAGCTTGAAGCGCTGAACAAAAAGGTTGGCTTTAATGTTGCGGGGGAGGGCGGAGAGTTTGAATCACTTGTTTTGGACGGCCCAAACTTTGGAAAAAGGCTTGTTATTGAGGAGTCCAAGAAAGTAATGCAGAATGATTTTACGGGGAACTTGAAGATTAAGAAGGTTGTGTTGAAGGCAAAGAAGGGTTAGGCCTTTCTCCACTTTGTTCCGTCGGTGGTGTCGTCAATTAGAATTCCCTGCTTTGCAAGCTCTTCCCTTATTTTGTCTGACTCGCTCCACTTCTTTTCCCTGCGAAGCGTCTCCCGCTGATTAATTAGCTCTTGCTGTCCCTTGCTCAGCTCCTGCTCTTCTTTCTCAAATTTGAACACTCCAAGGAACTGGTTGAGCTCCTTTAAAAGATCAAGAACTTGCTTTGCGTTGCCCTCTCCAAATTTGCCCGAGTCAATTTGCTTGTTTACTGCTGTCTGCATTTTCTGCAGCGCAGCCCAGGCGTTTGGCAGCATGAAATCGTCGTCCATTGCGGCAACAACCTCTTTTCTTGTGCTGTCAACTAGCGTTTTCGCCTCAGGGTTTTCTTTTTCTCCCCTGATGTCCATCAAGCGTTCAACAAACAGGTCCCATTTTTCCAGCGTTCTGTCAACCTTTTCCATCGCCTTCTCTGA
Source organism: Candidatus Iainarchaeum sp. (assembly GCA_017609945.1). GTDB lineage: Archaea > Iainarchaeota > Iainarchaeia > Iainarchaeales > JAFCCZ01. The sequence continues at coordinate 7,036 of JAFCCZ010000041.1, read as the reverse complement.
AAAATCAATCCTGCTCTTGTAGTGCAGGCCGGAAACAAAGAACCTGAAAGCGCGAGCATCGTGCTTTTCAAGCAAATCCGGAATCTCAATAAAGTTTCCCAAACTCTTTGACATCTTCTGCCCTTCAACGTTTAGGAATCCTGAGTGAAGCCAATACTTTACAAATGGCTTTTTGCCGCTTCTCGCTTCGCTCTGCGCAATCTCGTTCTCGTGGTGCGGGAAAATTAAATCAACTGCCCCGCCGTGAATATCAAGTTGCTCTCCAAGGTGCTTACTGCTCATTACACTGCACTCAATGTGCCAGCCTGGTCTGCCCTTTCCCCACGGAGAGTCCCAGGCAGGTTCATCTGGTTGCTTTTGCTTTTTCCAAAGCGCAAAGTCCTGCACTTTGTCCTTTTCATACTTGTCTGTTTCAACCCTGGTTCCGGTCTTTTGTTCCTTCACCTTTATTCCACTGAGCTTTCCGTAGTCCTTGAACTTGCTTATGTCATAGTAAACCCCGTCGTCGGTTGCGTAAGCAAATCCCTTCTCCTCAAGGGCCTTTACAAACTCAACAATTTCCTCAATGTGCTCTGTTACCCTTGGGTAAACGTCGGCTTTCTTTATTCCAAGTGCGTCCAAGTCCTTGAAGAAAAGCGCAATGTTTTTGTCGGCAAGCTCAAAGATTGTGATTCTCTGCTCTTTGGCCCGCTTAATCATGTCATCGTGTATGTCGGTTAAATTCACCACGTACTTCACTTCAAACCCACTGAATTCAAAATAGCGTCTGATAATGTCAAATGCAATGTATGTGCGGGCGTGCCCTATGTGGCCTGGCCCGTAAACAGTTGGGCCGCATACATACATTCCAACCTTTTTGCCGTGCAGTGGCTTGAACTCCTGCTTTTTCTTCCCAAGGGTGTTGTATACTTTAAGCATTGTTTTCACTGTAAGTTAATTATTTGAACACTAATAAAACTCTTTGGTTGCAGGCAATCATCTCTTGAAAACACCGTGGCAGTGCGGGCACTTTACCTTCAGGCCGCTTGAGTGGGCCCTCCAGACGTGTCCGCATCTTTTGCAAAGCCTTACTCTTTTGTATATGTCCTTTACTTTCTCACCAGGCATCAGATTCCCAGTTCCTTTTTCCAGCTGCTGCAAAGAATTTCTGTTTTCTTCTCAGCCAGACCGGTGTATTTTTCCGGGTCGGAGATTATTTCCCTCTGCTGCTTTGAGAACTTTTCAAGGTACGGCTTTAGCGAGGCTTCCCCCTTCACGATTTCCATCAGCGGCTTTCCCTCTTTGTCAGCCTTCAGGGTCAGCTGCTTTACGGTTTCGTGAGCGTCAGGATGCCCGTGGAACGCGAGAAGAATGTAGAGTGGCTCTGCAACAATGCTTGCGCTGCTTTTTCCAAAATTGCGTTTCATGCTCTCCCTGTCTACAACAAGCTTTGCGCAAACTTTGTTCAGCCTGTTGGCGCTTAGCACAAGCCCTGCAATTATCTCTGGAATAAATCTCTGCGAAGCGCTGTTGGTTAAATCTCTTTGATGCTCGCTTATCTGGTCAAGGTAAACTGTTGTCATGCGCGGCATGAACTCCTTGTAAAAGCTTTTAACGTTCTCAAAGTTTATTGGGTTTCTCTTGTGCGGCATTGTACTGCTTCCAACCTGTCCTGCTTCAAAGGCCTCTCCAACCTCTGCTATCTCGCTTCTCTGCAGGTTCCTCATGTCGTCAGCAAAATTTGCCAGAACCGAAAAGCAGGATATCATTGCGTGGATCAAATCGGTTGTTGGCTCTGCCTCCACAACCTGTGAGCTGCTTGTGCTAACTTTTAAACCAAGGCCGTCCATTATTCCTTTCTCAAACTTCAAGGGATCCTTTACGAGCAGGGAGCTTGCGTTGTAGGCTCCGACCGCTCCGGAGAATTTCCCGACAAGCAGGCCCTTTGCCTGCTCTATTCCCTTTATTCTTGAGCCAAGCCTGCTTACGTAGGAAGCAATCGCAAACCCAAATGTTATTGGTTCGGCGTGCTGTCCGTGAGTCCTCCCAATCTGCACTGTTCCCTTTTCCCTTAACGCGATTTTGATAAACGTTTTCTCCAGCTCAAGCAGTGCCGGCAGAACAAGCTTTTCGGTTGCGTCCTTGTAACGCAGTGAATTGGAGCTATCCACTATGTCGTAGCTTGTGCTTGAAAGGTGGACAAACGGCTTTGCTTCCTTGCTTACCTTTTCCCTTATTGAGTTAACAAGTGCCCTAATATCGTGCCTTGTTTTCTTTTCGCCTTCGTAAACCTCTTTCGCGGTTACCTTTTTGCTTGCCTCTTCAATCTCTTTGGCAATTTTTTCAGAGCAGATTCCTTCCGCAGCCAATGCCTTTGCAAGCTCTGCCTCAACTTTTGCCTGATACCTTATTCTTGCCTCCTCGCTCAGGTATTCTGCCAGCCTTTCGCTGCAGTACCTGCTGTCCAACGGAGAAATGCTTTCAAATCTGCCCATTTTTTCACCTCAGTTTATTGCATTACTTGTTTTTCTCTAAAAATTCTTTGTACTGTTGCACTACGTCTTTAACGCTTGGAACGTCCCAGGTTTTTTCTCCTGTCCACTCTACTGTTACTGCCTTGTACATGTTGCTGACAAGCTCCACCAGCTCTGCCGGCAACCCCTCCGGCGCGGTAAACTCGCCATGCCCTTTTCCCTCTGTCTTCTCTTTCTCAATTACTTCGTACCATGGCGTTGTCTTGTAGTAGTCGCGCAGTACCTGCTTGCTTAAATGAAAGCCGTTGTAGAGGAACCGGTTCTCGTCAAGCGTTCCGCACACATCAACCAGGATGAGCTCCCTTTGTGGACTGAGTCCAAACTCCACTTTTCCGTCTGCGTGCTCTATTCCGATTGAAGCCGCTTTGTCGGTTAAAAAATTGTTTATCTTCAGCGCAGCCTCCTTCAATCCGTTGATTTCTTCTGCTGAAAGCTTTGAAATTTCGGCTGCCTCTTCCCATGTTAGATATCTGTCAGTTGGCTCGAGCTTTGTGCTAACGTCCATTATCGGCTTTTCAAGCTTTTCACCCGGTTCTGGCATTTTGTCCAGGCCAAGCTGTTCAATTGTTGTCTGGCCCTTTTCAAGCCTTTTGAAAACACTGCTTCCGCTTGGCAGGGAGTTTCTGAAAATCATTTCCAGCGGCACCAAGTAGTTGCTCATTCCTTCCTTCAGCTCTCCCTTTTGCGGGAAGAGAACGCGAACCAAATCAACTTCCATCTCATCTCCCGAAACAAGCTGCCTGAAGTGGCTTTTTACGCCGAGCTTTTCAAGCTCCTTGAAGTTGAACGCCGCAAGCCTGCAAAGCGCTTCTCCTTTGTCCGGGATTGTGTCAGGCATTTTCCCGTAGTCAAACACTGAGTAGTCGTCAGTAAATTTAAATACTCCGACCCCCATTTCGTTCTCGTTAGCTTCCTTGCTTACACTCAAATCTTTTACGCTTCCCATTAAACCACCTTATTTTTTTCTTTCCCTTTCATCGGATTCAAAAACCTTTTGCTTCTGCTTTTCCCTGAGTGCGCCCATTTTTCTTGAAAATCCGGAAAACCTAATGTTCACAAGTTGCACTGCCCCAATGCAGGCGTTTTCAATCCTGTTCAGGCCGACCCAGAGCCCGGTTTTGCTTTCCTTCAGCAGCTTCATTGAGTCCTTTGCTTTTGAATCCTTCAAAACAGGCACGTTAATTACAAGTGCCCCCTTTCTGTCAACCATCGGCTGGCCGAACTCGTGCAGGTTCACTAAAACCTCGTTTTCTACGTTAAACTCAAGGCCAAGGTCCTCCACAATTGAAAATTCCACTCCAAGCTCTTCCAAAATATTTACTCCGTTATAAAGTCTTTTTGTCAGATCCTCGTTTTCACTCAGCCTGTTGAGAATCTTCACGCTTTTGTGCCTTTTGAGTGCAATGGCAATTGTTTCACAGGTTTCCTCAACGCTGTTTACCCCGGTTCCAAGCACTGGCATGCCGCCTGGCATCTGGTGAATTGAAAGCAGGGCATCCAAGCCGCCGTAGTTTCCGTCGACCGGCACGCCGATAACGGGCTTTATTGAGTGCGAGGCAATAACTCCCGGCAGGGCAGCCGAAAGGCCGGCCCCTGCAACAATTATGTCTGCATCGGTTTCCCTTATAATGTGTTGCAGCTTTTCAGGAGTCCTGTGGGCTGAGCAAATTCTTAGGCCTGCTTTTATTTCGCGCTCTCTCAAGCCGCTGAGAATTGGGTCGTAAACAGTTGCGTCGCTTTCAGACCCAAATATCACTAAAACCTGTTCCAACAGAATACCCTCCTATGTTATTTTTAATCTCTAATACCTTTAAAACTATTGCTGAGGTAAGAAATTCGTATGGACGGGGTTAAAGCTTTCAAATATCTTGACGGTCTTGAATCGCTTGGAATTGCCCTTGGCTTGGACAGGGTTAAGGGCTTTCTTCACGCTATTGGAAATCCTGAGGCTACATTCAAAATAGTCCATGTTGCTGGCACAAACGGGAAGGGATCCACTGCGGCGATTCTTGCAAGCATTCTTCGCGCTGCAGGTTTCAAGACAGGGCTTTACACCAGTCCGCATCTTGTAAGGTTAAGTGAAAGAATTCAGGTCAATGGAGAGCAGATTTCGGACCGAGAGTTGGCTAGGCTTGTTTCAGAGTTGAAGCCGGTGAAGGAAGAGAGTACTCTTAAACTTACTCACTTTGAGTTTGTTACTGCCCTTGCTTTCCAGCACTTTGCCAATTCAGGGGTTGAAATCGCGGTTGTGGAGGTTGGATTGGGCGGTCGTTTGGACGCCACCAACGTTGTAACGCCCGTGGTCAGCGTTATCACAAATATTGAGAGAGAGCACGAGGAATTTCTCGGCAAGACCGTTGAGAAGATCGTGCGCGAAAAGGCAGGGGTCATAAAGTGGAGCGTTCCGGTTGTAACTGCTGAGTGGAAGGATCCTGCCATTCGTGTTATCCGGGAAACATGCAAGGAGAAGGGCGCGCCGCTTTCAATTGTGAACAAGCCGTTTAAGGGAAAAATACATTTGCTGGGCTCTTTTCAGAGGTGGAATGCCGCTACTGCGCTTGCGGCTGTTGAGGAGTTGCGCAGGCAGGGCTTTGAGATAAGCGAAAAGGCAGTTTCCAGGGGCCTTTCTTCTGTGGAGTGGCCAGGACGCTTTGAAATAGTTCAAAAGAGCCCGACTGTTTTGCTTGATTGCTGCCACAACCCAAGCGGGGCCTTTGTTTTTGCCAAGTCCTTCCAGAAATTTTTTCCAAAGCGGAGGGCAGTTCTCGTTGTTGGAGTGAGTTCTGACAAGAATATTTCCGCAATTGCAGCAAACCTTGCGCCCATTGCTCTAAAAGTGATTGCAACCGAGGCAAGTTACCGCGCTTTGCCCGCTTCCGAGATTCAGCGCGAATTTGAGGGCCTGGAAAAGGAAAGTGAGGTTGTTTTGGGGGTGCGTGAGGCGGTAAGGAAGGGAATTTCTGAGGCCGGGAAAAGGGGGATTGTTCTTGTGTGCGGTTCCTGCTTTGTTGTGGGAGAGGCAGAGCAACTCTTTTCGTAGTAGCGTAACGTTTTTAATTGTTTGAGCTCTGGTTTCTTCCATGAGCCTGAATTTTTCTCTCGAGCAGAAGACAAACCTTCTTCTCGGGCTGTTTGTTGCAAGCCTTGTTACCGCAAACCTTATTGGGCTGAAGATTGCCTCTTTTGGTTTTTTTGAGGCAAGCGTTGGAATTCTTGTTTTCCCAATTCTTTTCCTCATTACTGACATTATTGAGGAGGTTCACGGAAGCGAAAAGGCAAAGCAGTTTGTTTACATTGGCCTTATTACCCTGGTTTTTGTGCTGGCAATTACTGCAATCGCGGTTTTGTTGCCAACCGCCGAGCGAAGCTTTGTTTCAGGGGATGACTACACAAACATTTTTGGAACCACTCTTAGAATTTTCGTTGCTTCCATTATTGGATTTTTCTTTTCGCAAATGCACGATGTCTGGGCTTTTAACTTTTGGAAGCAGAAAACCCAGGGAAAGTTCTTGTGGTTAAGGAACAATGCTTCGACAGTTGTTTCACAGTTTATTGACACAACCCTCTTTATGTTCCTTGCTTTTTATGCAATCTCACCCAAATTTACTGTTGAATACATTTTTGCGCTGATTATTCCTTACTGGATAATTAAGGTTCTGTTTGCCCTGTTTGATACCCCCTTCTGCTATTTGGGCGTGAAGTGGCTGCGCGGGAAAGCGAAGCAGGGCTGAAAAATGGCTGATTGACGTTTTCTGCCATAAATTTTTAAACAATTAACAGTTAATCTTACTAGAAATTCTGGGGGTTTGGGTAATGGAAGCAAAGTACGAAATGCATCTTGATTTTTTGAAGGAATACGATAAACCTATTTTTGACGCCATTGTTGCCGAGAAGAGGAGGCAGATGGACGGAATCGAGCTGATTCCAAGCGAGAACCTTGTGAGCCAAGGGGTCCTAGAAGCAATGGGTTCTGTTCCCAACAACAAGTACTCCGAGGGATACCCTGGCAAAAGGTATTACGGCGGAAACGAGATAATTGACATAATTGAGAACCTTGCGATTGACAGGCTCAAAAAGCTGTTTGGCGCAGAGCATGCAAACGTTCAGCCTTTGAGCGGAAGTCCCGCCAACATGGCTGCCTACTATGCAACAATGGAGGTTGGCGACACTTTTATGGGGCTAAAGCTTACTGAGGGGGGTCACCTCACTCACGGACACCCGGTAAATTTCAGCGGAAAGCTTTACAACAGCGTGCAGTACGGTGTTGACAAGAAAACTGAGTTGCTTGACTATGACGCGATTCTGAAGCAGGCGAAAGAGGTTAAGCCAAAGCTTATTCTCAGTGGCTACACCGCTTACCCACGCGAGATAGATTTTAAGCGCTTTAGGGAGATTTGCGACGAGGTTGGCGCGGTGTGCATGGCTGATATTGCGCACATTGCCGGCCTGTGCGCTGCCGGGGTTCACGAAAACCCTGTTCCATACTTTGACATTGTTACTACCACAACCCACAAGACTTTGAG
>JAFCCZ010000040.1 GCA_017609945.1 Candidatus Iainarchaeum sp. | reverse complement strand
GCGCTGTACGCTTACCTTGCCTCAATGAACATGGGGACCCTTACCGGCGCCCCCAAAATCAAGGCAATGGAGCTCCTGCGAAAGTATGAGACCCAAAAACGCGGATTTTACGGCGGCTCGGTCGGATACCTTACACCAAGTGGGGACTTTGACTCCTGCATTGTAATCAGAAGCATGCGCATAAAGAAGAACAAAGCGTACATTCGTGCGGGCGCGGGAATTGTTTTTGATTCAGTTCCCGAAAGCGAGGCAAGGGAAACAAGCGCAAAGGCAGAGGCCTGCCTTTCCGCAATCAGAAAAGCACAGGGGGCCCAAGAATGAACGTCCTTTTCATTGACAATTTTGATTCCTTCACATACAACCTTGTGGACGAGTTTGCAAAGCGCGGCTGCAAAGTCCTTGTCTACAGAAACAACACTCCCTTGGAAAAAATCAACCAGGTTGTTAAGGATTTCATGCCGCGCCTGATTGTGATCTCGCCAGGCCCAAGCTCTCCGGGTGAGGCAGGCAACAGTGTTCAATTAATTAAAGAATATAAGGGAATCCTCCCAATCTTTGGAGTTTGTTTAGGGCACCAGTGCATTGTTGAGGCATTTGGCGGAGAAGTTGGAAGGGCATCAGAGGTAGTTCACGGAAAGCCCTCTCCCATAGAGCACGACGGCAAGGGGCTTTTCAATGGCCTGGAGAATCCCTTCCAGGCAGGCCGTTACCACAGCCTTACAGGTTTAAATATCCCTTCGTGCCTTGAAGTTAGTGCCAACTCAAATGGGGTTGTAATGGGGGTAAGGCACAAGAAGTACTTTATTGAGGGAGTCCAGTTCCACCCTGAGAGCATTCTAACGCGAGAGGGCGGAAAAATAATTGAGAATCTTATCAGGAGGTGCGGAAAAAATGATTGAAGAGGCAATTCAAACGGCTTCGGCCGGCAACGACCTTTCAAAGGAGCAGGCTAAACAGGCCTTTGACGAAATAATGTCCGGAGCGGTTGAAAAAGAGCAGATTAAGCAGCTTCTTATCGCTCTGCGTGACAAGGGGGAAACGGTTGAAGAGATTTCGGGCGCAGCCGAGTCAATGAGGGCAGTTGTCGCGGCGGTAAAGCCAAACGTCGACAGGCCATTGCTTGACGTTGTTGGAACCGGCGGCGACAACAAGGGAACAATCAATGTTAGCACCTGCTCCGCGATTGTTGCCGCAGGTGTAGGTTGTCTAGTTGCAAAGCACGGTAACCGCTCAGTTTCAAGCAAGTGCGGCTCTGCCGACGTTCTCGAAGCATTGGGCGTAAAGATTGACACCCCTGCCGAGAAAAATGCAGAGCTTATTGAAAAGATTGGAATTGCCTTCCTTTTCGCGCCAGTGCACCACCCTGCAATGAAGTATGCAATGCCTGCCAGAAAGGAGATTGGAGCGCGAACAATCTTCAACATTCTCGGCCCGATAACAAACCCTGCCTCTGCTCAAACCTATTTGCTGGGGGTTTTCAATCTGGAACTTGCTGAGAAGCTTGCCAACGTTCTCGCGTCCCTTAAAACAGAGCACGCTCTCGTTGTTCACGGGGTTGACGGCTTTGACGAGATTTCTGCAAGCAATCCCACAACTGTCTTTGAGGTAAGGCAGGGCAGTGTTGAAAAGTCTGAGATTTCGCCAGAGCAATTTGGTTTTGAGAGCGCTGCAGAGGAAGAGGTTAAAGCTGATACAGTCGAGGAGAACGCTTCAATCCTGCGCGCAATTCTTTCCGGAGAGGAAAATGGCGCAAAGCGCAACATCATTCTGCTCAACGCTGGCGCTGCAATCTACGCAAACAACCAGGCTGAGAGCATTGCCCAGGGAATTGAGAAGGCAAAGCAGAGCATTGAATCCGGTGCAGCGCTTAAAAAGCTGGCCTTGCTGGTGAAGGGGAGCAACAAATGAAGGGAATTCTTCGCGACATAGTTGAGGCAAAAAAGATTGAGGTTGCCAAGAGAAAGAAAGAGGTTTCCCAGTCAGAGCTGGAGTCCTCAATTAGCCCAGCGGAGCGCGACTTCAAAGCCGCGCTTGAATCAAAGAAGCACCCGATTAACCTTATTGCAGAAATTAAGAGGGCTTCCCCTTCCGTAGGCCTCTTACGCCAGGACTTTGACGTTAAAAAGATTGCCTCGCTCTACGATGCGCACGCGCAGGCAATCTCTGTCATTACCGATGAAAAGTTTTTCCACGGGGGGAATGAGTTCATTGAGCAGGTGAAAGAGGTTTCTTCTCTCCCAATTCTACGAAAAGATTTTATTCTGGACGAATACCAGCTCTTTGAAAGCCTTTCACTTGGCGCGGATGCCGTGCTTCTGATTGCTTCAATCCTTCCAAAAGACAGGCTGCAGCGCCTTGTTGGAACCGCCAAAGAGATTGGACTGCACTGCCTTGTTGAACTGCACTCAAGCGAGGACTTTGAGCGTGCGTTTTCCCACGATGTCGAAATTTTCGGAGTCAACAACCGCGACTTGGAGACAATGAAGGTTAACCTTTCAACGTTTGACAGGGTAAAGCAGCTTATTCCAAGCGACAGAATTGTTGTTGCCGAGTCAGGATACAATTCTGCCGACGAAATCTCCAAGTTGAAGGGCAAGGCAGATGCTGTTCTCGTTGGCTCGGCAATAATGAAGGCGGACAATATTGAAAGCAAGCTGGTTGAACTGGGGTTTTGAAATGGCTAACGTAAAGGTAAAGATTTGTGGAATAACCAACGAGAAGGACGCGCTGGCCGCTGTAGATTTTGGGGCAGACTTCCTTGGCTTTAACTTTTTTGAGAAAAGTCAGAGAAAGGTTTCTCCGCAGCAGGCCAAGGAAATTGTTGACGCGCTCTACAAGCGCGTGAAAACGGTTGGAGTTTTTGTGAACGAAAGCCCTGACCACATTAACACGATTGCAAAATACTGCGACCTCGACCTGGTGCAGTTGCACGGTGATGAAATGCCAGGCATCTGCGAAAAATTCCACTTGCCTGCCATTAAAGCCTTTCGTGTTGAGGATGAGGGCACTTTCAAGCAGGTTGAGTTCTTCAACTGCGAGTTTGTTCTTCTTGACGCGTTCTCCGCCGGGGAGTTTGGGGGAACCGGAAAGCAAATAAAGGAAGAGTTTGTTCCTGCTATTAGGAAGCTTGCAATGCACAGAAAACTTTTCCTAAGCGGTGGCCTTTCGCCTGAAAACGTTGCCAGCGCAGTTCACGAAACTAGGCCCTACGCAGTTGACGTTGCTTCAGGGGTTGAAATAAAGCCTGGCCTGAAGAGCCACGAAAAGATGAGGGAATTTATTGCGGAGGCGAAGCGATGAAGAAAGGACGATTTGGAGAGTTTGGAGGCCAGTACATTCCTGAAACCCTGATGCCTGCAATTAAGGAACTGGAACTTGCCTTTGAAAAATGCAAAACCGACAAGAGCTTTCAGGCAGAGTTCAAGCGCCTTCTCGCTGAATACGTTGGAAGGCCAACCCCGCTTACTTTTGCAGCGCGGCTTAGCAAAAAGCTTGGCTGCAAGGTTTACTTGAAGCGCGAGGACCTTGCCCACACCGGAGCCCATAAGATAAACAATGCCCTCGGCCAGGCCCTTCTCGCAAGGAAGATGGGAAAAAAGAGGATTATTGCCGAGACCGGTGCAGGCCAGCACGGAACTGCAACAGCGATTGCCGCGGCAAAGCTTGGTTTTGAGTGTGATATTTACATGGGAGAGGTTGACATTGAGAGGCAGAAGCCAAACGTTCTCAGAATGAAGCTTGCAGGGGCCCGCGTCGTTCCTGTTTCAAGCGGAAGCCGCACCCTCAAGGACGCGATAAACGAGTGCCTGCGCGACTGGACAGCTTCCTGTGAGACAACACACTACCTTCTTGGATCTGTTCTTGGGCCGCACCCTTACCCTGAAATGGTCGCCTATTTCCAAAGCGTCATTGGCGAGGAAACCAAAAAGCAGATTCTCGCTGCAGAGGGCAAACTTCCAAAGGCAATCATCGCCTGCGTTGGCGGAGGCTCTAACGCAATTGGAATTTTCAAGAAGTTTGTTCCAGAGCACAAGGTTGAATTAATTGGCGTTGAGGCGGGCGGCCTTGGACTTGATTCTGGGAAGCACGCTGCTCGCTTTGCCGACAAGAAGATTGGCAGGCCAGGGGTTTTGCACGGGACATTTACCTATGTTTTGCAGGACAAGTTTGGGCAAATTTACAACACTCACAGCGTTTCAGCAGGCCTTGACTACAGCGCTGTTGGGCCGGAGCACAGCATGCTTCGCCAGCTGAAGCGCGCAAAGTACACTTTTGCAACCGACAAAGAGGCTTTGGACGCTTTTAAGATGCTTTCCGAGACCGAGGGAATAATTCCCGCCCTGGAGAGTTCCCACGCAGTTGCCTTCCTGCTCAAGTATGCAAAGAATTGCGGGCCCAACAATATTGTAATAGTTAATATTTCGGGAAGGGGCGATAAGGACTTGGGAATCGTGGTAAAGGAAATGGGTGGAAAGCTTTAAAGTTAACTATTTTTTGAAAAATCTCACCACCTCCAATTAAAATTTTTTCTTACGACTTGTGCGCTGTTCAGCTTAAACTTTTTCCCTTTTGGGGCCGGCTGATGCCTAAAAGTTTAATGCCTCCAGCGCACGAACCGTCTCCAGAAAAAATTTGTAATAAATTGGAGGTGATTCGTTCATGAATCAAAAAATTACAAAAAGTTTCTTAGTCAGAAAAAGCAGCCCATTCGGGGACGGTTTTCCCCTTTCCGAATTAGTTGCCAACATGAAGGACGAGTGGGTTCTATGAATAGTGGAAATCCACTCTCTCAAAGTGGTTATAAACCGCAAAACAGCTATCTTTATAGAAAGAGGTTGGTTGATGTGGCAGTCATTGTAAAAAGTACCACTGTTTGGGAAGAGATTGCCTCTCTAAAAAAAGACTTGGTGTTTGAAAACAGATTCTTTGATTTACTTGAATTAGATGGATTGTATGTTTTTAATGTTGGAAACATTTTGAAAGAGTGGAGAAATAGAACTGGCGCATCTCAAACATATTTGAACCAATTGATGAAGAGAAACAAAGATTATTTTGGATTGGTTGAAAGAAATATCAGGGGTCTTCCACTAAGAAGATTGTTCGCTCTTGGAAGAAAGCTTGGAGTCATTAAAGACAGAATAGGGTTCTACAAATTGCTTAGAGGCAATGGTGTCTTCTTTGGAAGCGTCGGAAAATCAAACAGGATTAAGTTGCCACTTCCTTCAGATTCAAAGAATATTTTAAATAAAATCTGCCTTGCTAAGAACCATCAGTTCTTAGTGTCAATTAAAAAAGGAATTTCGAGCAGAGAACGCGAGGACTTGAAAAATAAATTCAATTTCAAAATAAAAAAGCAAGACTACGATGGTTGTGAGAGACACTACATCAGAAGCTTTACATTCAACTCTTTTCTTAGAAAATTCTTCAACTTTGAAAAGAAATGCAAGCTAAAATTTCCCTTAACAAAATATGTTGCAGAAAGAAAGAGTAAGATAGATTTGGTTAGAGGCATTATTCTGCCTCTTCTACAATCCGATGGCTGCCCCTGGACTTTCACAAACAAGTGCAAAGAATTTCACGACATAATTGTTGATGCTTTTTACTATCATTATGGCGTGCTGCCAACTTCTTATATGATTCGATGTAAAGGAGATAGTGCGTACAATACAACTTTTCCAAATATTAATAATAGAATAAAGAAAGAGTTGCTTTCCATTTCAGGTAATGTAAAAACAACACCTGCCGTAGGTCAAAGCAAAGAAGATTTTCTCAAAGAGCCACAACCGCATTTAGATTATTTGCTTGAGTCAGATAGAGAAACTCAAATTGCTGGACTGCAAATGTATTTCGCTGCAGAGGGTTGGGTTCAGTTCTATGAAACACATGGCGGTTATACTGCTCCCTTGCTTGGGATTGCTTGTTCTCACCCTACGGTTCACTCTGGTCTAATCGAATTATGTAAAAAATTCAATGCAAAGATGCTCTCAACTAAGAAGAGCAATTGGACTGGTTTAGGCGAATTGCTTACAACCGGCTTGATTCAAGTCATTAATCTTATTAGAATAGAGCCATTTACTGGTGGTATTTATGTTTCTAGAGGCAATTTTAAGAATTATTTAAAAAAAGAAGCTTTATTGAGTATATTAGAGCACAGGTACAGAGAAAAACGAAAACTTGTGAATCACAAGATCCCAAGAGAAGCAAAAATTAAGAACATTAAATCTATACTCGACAATAAAGAATTCAAAAATGAAAATCATTATATTAAATTATATGAACGAGGTGAAATATGACACGCTTTGAGGCAACCTTCAAGAAATTGAAGAGCAAAAGAGAGGCGGCCTTTATACCCTTTGTGGTGTTGGGCGATCCTAACTACGATATAAGCCTCAAGATAATAAAAACATTGGTCGACAATGGAGCGGATGCGCTGGAACTCGGTTTATAAGCTACAGCCCTTAAGGTTGTACTTAGCTGTATGCTTTCAGCGACCCGATTGCTGACGGCAAAACCGTTCAGGAGGCCGACCAGCGGGCGCTTGCAGCAGGCATGGACACAGACAAGGCTCTTTCCCTTATTAAAAAAATTCGCGCCTTTGACAAAGAGATTCCAATCAGCCTTCTAATATACTACAACCTCATTCTGCAGCGCGGGATTGAAAAATTTTACTCTGATGCCAAGTCCGTCGGGGTTGACGCAGTTCTTGCTGCCGACTGCCCGATTGAGGAATCCCAGCCTTTGCTTGCTGCTGCCAGAAAATCTGGAATTGACCAGGTTTTTCTTGTAGCACCAACTACCACTGAATCTCGTTTGAAGAAGATCCTTGAGACCGCAAGCGGTTACATTTACCTTGTCAGCCTGTTGGGGGTCACTGGTGCGAGAGCCTCTTTGCAGAACCGCACAATTGAGTTAATCAAAAGGGTTAAACCCTTTTCAAAGTTGCCGATTTGCGTGGGCTTTGGGATAAGCAGGCCAGAGCACGTTAAGGGAGTTGTTTCAGCCGGGGCGGACGGGGCAATTGTGGGAAGCGCAATAATTAATCTAATTAAGCAAAATGCAGGAAATGCCGATGCAATTCTTGAATCTGTTTCAGCTTTTTCCTCCAAAATGAAGAAAGCAACAAGGCCTTAGTTAAATTTAAATATTTCAAAAGGCAACTAATTAACTGTTTTAGGATGGATAAATACCTAGCCAGTCTTGCCTTTGTCACCATTGTAATTTCCCTAATTGTTTTTTCCGTTTTTTATTTTACTGGCGGCAGGCCTGCAGAGGTTCTTCCCACGCTTCCAGGCCTATCTTGGCTTGAGCAATTGTTTGGCCCGCCTTCCTTCCCGCCGCCAGAAGACCCCTCTTTTGGAGACGGTTCTGGAAACGGTTCTGGCGGAGGCGGTGGTTCCGGAGGTGACGGTTCTGGCGGCGGTTCAGGAGACGGTTCCAGTATTTCTAACGGAGACAATAGTTCAGACGGCGACCAGGGAGACGACACAGCCTCAGGGGGCGGTCCAGGAGACGAAGGGGGAAATGGCGGCGGAGACAACGGAGGAGATGATCCTGGCGGTGGAGGCAATCCGCCGATTGACTGGGGCTCTGGCTTTGACTTTCCGCCTGGAGCGGTTTTTCCCCAAGAGTATCTTGGAGAGTGGGAGGTTTACTCACTTTTTGGCGAGGAAGAGGCTAGATACCTCTTTTTATCATTTTACCCTGGCGGGGAATTTGCTTTTGACAAGATGATTATACCAGAGAGCGAGATTGGCGAGGGCTCCCAAATAACGGAAACCGATTTTGATATGGGATCTGAGGAAACCCAAAACATTAACATTCCTGATTACTGGTGGGTGACGGATTACGCAAACGGTTCAGGAACCCTCTTTATATACTACGACCAAATCCTGACAGAAAACTACGACAGCATGGTTTCCACCGAAACTCTTTCCCTTAACGGAATTGACTTTATTAAAATTGAATCCTGAATGCCCGATTTGCGGCTTTTGCAAAGATTAAAAAAATAATTGCTACCCCACTTTATTCAGAGGGCCCTTGGTCTAGTGGCTAGGACGCCGCCTTCGCAGAACCCACCGAAGCACCCGCAAACTCGCTTCCTTGTGGAGTAAAACTCCACGAGGCCCGCGGAACCAAGGTTCCGCTTGGTCGGTGCGTTCACAAAGTGGAGTGGTTCGAATTAGGCGGAGATCGCGGGTTCAACTCCCGCAGGGTCCAAAGAACCTTTTTGGAGCGCAAGTCCAAGATTTGCTTCCAAAAGCCTGTTTTCAAGCAAAGCTTGAAAAGGGCATTTTTCAGCAAAGCTGAAAAAATGATTCACGAAAAGCTTTTTTTCTCTTTTTTTAAGTTTTTGCGCAAGGCAAACCTTTTTATATGGGAAAACATTTGTTATTATTAATTCACATTTAACTAAATAATGAAGGTGAAACAAGGAAAGGGAGGTGAAATGCATGGTTGGACCAATTACTAACTACGCGGCAATTGACATGTGGCTTATACCATGGGTTGACGCAATTGTGTTAGCGGTAATAGCGGCAGTAACATTGGCTGTTGCGTTTATTATCGGTAAGGCGGTTGCAAACGCAGTGGACACAGTAATCAAGAAGGCTCTTGAAAAGGCTAAGGTTGAGAAGTGGATTGACGAGCAGAATCTTAGCTCGGCATTGCTTGGCTTTAGGCTAACCCAAATTATTTCTGTTTGGGTAAGGGTTTTCATTATCACAGCGGCCATTGGAACAGGATTCGCGTTGATTCAGACCGATTTGTTAATCGTTACCCTGATCAACAACTTCCTTGACTATCTCGGAACACTGGCTTCTTCGTTGATCCTAATCGGAGGCGCCTTGTTCATTGCGAAGTACATCAGTAATCAGGTTAAAGA
>JAFCCZ010000039.1 GCA_017609945.1 Candidatus Iainarchaeum sp. | reverse complement strand
TGGAAGCGAATTCCTTAAAGAGCAGAGCGCCAAATCTTTTGAGGAACTTGCCGCAGGCATAATTGAGGAAAAGACCTCTTTGCAGAAGCTTGGGCTGAAACATGTCTTCAGGCTAAACCCGCCAAAGAAAGGGTATGAGAGAGCGGGAATAAAAAAAGCTTACTCCATTGGCGGGGCATTGGGATACAGAGCAAGCGACATAAATGCTTTGATTAAGAAGATGGCTTAGGTGTTTTGAATGACTGTAAGAAGAAGGAAAAAGAAGAACAAAGTGCGGGGCCACAGAACCCACGGGCAGGGCGACACGAAAAACAGGCGCGGGGCCGGAAGCAGGGGCGGACGCGGCAGAGCCGGCTCGCACAAGCACAAGTACACAAAGTATTTCGGGCAGTTTGGAAAAAACAAGAAGAAGGTTATTGGAAAGCCACTGGGCCCTTCAATGAACCTTGACCAGATAGAGCAAATGCTCCCCAAATGGGTTGCTGGGGAAAAGGCTTTAAAGGAAGGAAACAAAGTGGTTGTGGACGGAAAGAGGCTTGGCTTTGCAAAAGTACTTGCACGGGGCCAATTGAAATCAAAAGTTGTTTTTGAAAATCTTAAGGCAAGCAAGAGGGCACTGGAAAAAATACGGGAACGCGGCTCTGTTGTTCTTGAAGAGGAAGAAAAGGAAACTGAAGAAGAGGGGAAAGCAGTTGAAGAGGAAACAGCAGAACCCAAAGAAGAGGCGGGGGTAGAAGCAGATGGCTCTTCTTGATTTTCTTGAACCAGTGTACAGGATGCTGCCAGAAGTAAAACCCCCTGAGATCCCTCCTCCACTCAACAAGAAAATAATGTGGAGCGGGATAGCCCTGCTTTTGTTCTTTGTGCTTGGAAACATCTCACTAATCGGGATTGAGCCGCAAAGAATTGCTTACCTTGAGCAATTGCAGACAATACTTGCAAGCAATATGGGAACACTCATAAGTGCTGGAATTGGTCCAATAGTGCTTGCGTCAATTATTCTGCAGCTTCTGGTTGGCGGAAAATTTATCGACATAGACCTTTCAAACCCAAGGGACAGGGTAAGGTTCCAGGGAATGCAAAAGCTGTTTGCGGTTGGCCTGTGCTTTTTTGAGGCAATAGCCTTGAGCATTACCGGAAACCCGATTCTTGCAAAGCCAGGCTTTTTATGGCTTGTTGTACTGCAGATTGCGGTTGGGAGCCTGGTTCTTATGTATCTTGACGAGCTTGTTTCAAAGTACGGAATTGGTTCAGGAATAGGGTTGTTTATTGCAGGCGGTGTTGCAGGGAGATTCTTCTGGCAGATTTTCAGGCCGCCAACAATGCTTGGCGATCCAGGCGGCGTGCTGCTGCAGTTCATAGCATCGCTTTCAACAGGGGCAAACTTCCTTATACTTTTGCCAATATTTGTTGCGCTGGCAATATTCCTAATAATTGTTTTCGTGGAGGGAATGCACATTAATATCCCCATAACGATGGGAAGGCGTGGAACAGGAGGCCGCTTCCCGGTAAAGCTGCTGTATGTTTCAAACATGCCGGTCATTCTTGCGGTAACGCTCTTTGTAAACATTCAGCTGTGGTCCCAGATTGCACAGGGTGTTCCAATCGTCAACTCAATTTTGGGAGGCCTTGCCTGGGCAACCAACAGCCCGTTCAACCTATTCTACAACCTCTTCTTGAGAATTAGTGCTGAGGGCCCAATTACCGCATTTATAACAATGTCACCGCAGATTCTGCAGGCAATTATTTACCTTATAGCACTAATGGCCTGCTGCATTGTGTTTGGAATGTTTTGGGTGCAAATGGGCGGCCAGAGCCCTGAAGCCGTTGCAGAGCAGCTGCAGAGAAGCGGAATGTACATTCCCGGATTCAGGAGAGACCCGAGGATAGTGAAGAAGGTTTTGGACAGGTATATCCCAACAATTGTTATTATTGGGTCAATGTTTGTGGCACTGCTCGCCGGCCTTGGAAACATGGCTTTGGGCGGCCTCTCCAGCGGAATGGGAATCCTGCTGACGGTTGGAATAATTTACAGAATTTACGAGCAGCTTGCAAAGGAACAGCTCGCTGGAATGCACCCAATGCTTGGAAAACTTATGGGATGATGGAAATGGCAAAGACAATCAAAGGGTTTATATTGAATTGCTTCGGGAATTTATACAGTGCGCTATTTGCTTTTAAAGCGAATTTTTTCAGCTTAATGGAGGCCTATTGAATGTTTTTGGGTAACGCAATGTTAGAGATTGCCTTGGTTTCGATAGCCATGGTGGCAATTTCCCAGATACTGCAGAGAAAGCTCATGGACAAAAAGGGCATGAAGGAAGGGCAGGGAAAAATCAAGGAAAAGCAGAAGCGAATGAAAGAACTTTTGGGAAAGGAGGATCAGAAAAGCAAGGAAGAGACTGAAAGGCTGCAGGGGGAAATGCTTGAGATCATGAACAAAACCATGAAGGGGACCATGAAACACATGCTTGTTTCATTCCCAATATTCATCCTGGTGTTCTGGGCCCTAAGCGCCACATACTCAGGAACCCTGGTGGAGCTTCCTGTTGCCGTTCCGGTAATTCACAGAAACTTTTCTTTTGAAATAACCTCCAGCATAAGCTGGCTCTGGTGGTATATTTACACATCATTTTCAATCAGCATTGCATTCAACATTGTTTTGAAGATAATTAAAAAAGTGAGATCATGACAAGCCCGGGGCAAAAAACAAAGAAGAAAAAGAAAAGGCGTATTCCCAGCGGAAGCAGGGAATATTACGTTAGGGGAAAGACCGGAAAGCGGTCCTGCGCAATCTGCAAGGGACAGCTGCACGGGGTCCCGCATGGCAAAAAGGTTGCCGAAATTTCAGGGATGAGCAAAACAGAGAAGCGGCCAAGCGTTCCGTTCGGAGGAGTGCTTTGCACAAAGTGCAGAAGGCAGGTTTTTGAAGAGAAGGCAAAGGTTGAGAACGGGCTGAAGAAGGCCGAGGATTTGGATTTGGTAATTAAAAAGTTTGTTGAAAGCAAGGAGGCATCAAAATGAGCCTTGGGCCAGGAAGCGTGTGCGTTAAAACTGCGGGAAGAAAGGCCGGTGAAAAGGTAATTGTGCTAGAGCTTGACAAGGAAAAGTGCTTTGCGGTTGTGATCGGTGAAAGGGTCAAAAAGAAGAAATGCAACCTAAGGCACCTTATTCCAACAGGAAAAGAGGTAAAGGCAGGAAAAAGCATTTCCCAAAAGGATGCCGCAAAACTTTTGAAAGAGTGATGTAAATGGGTGCAAAAAGAATCAAGGACAAAAATCCTGAAAAAGATAGGAAGGACAAAAAGGGCAAGGGCGCCGAAAAGAAGAGAGGGGGCCAGACACCGGTCCATGAAAAGCCAAGGAAAGCGGAGCCAAAAGAGGATATTAGGTATATTGTCAGGATTGCTGGCAAGGACCTTGACGGAAAGCTTCCAATTGAAAGGGCACTGCAGTCAATAAAGGGACTTGGAATCAGAGCCGCAAAGAATGTTGCAATAGTGTTTGAAAAGGAAACCGGAAAAAGCAAGAGCACAAGGCTTGGAAAACTGGAGGAAGAGTTTGACAAAAAGCTTGAGGACATAGTTGTAAATCCTGACAAGCACGGCCTGCCGGTGTGGACATTTAACAGGAGAAATGACGTTGAAACAGGCGAGGACTCGCATATTATAATGGCAGACCTTGACTTCGCGCTCAGAAAGGACGTGCAAAGGCTTAACGAAATAAAGTCCTACCGTGGCCTGCGCTTGAGCTGGGGCCTGCCGGTCAGAGGTCAGAGAACAAAGTCAACCCACCGAGGAAAGGGAAAGACCATTGGAGTGACAAAAAAGGACGCTAAGAAGTAGGAATGATGAGCATGGGAGACCCGAAGAGAACAAAGAAGCATTACGAAACCCCAAACAAGCCATACGACAAGGAAAGGCTTGGCAGCGAAAGGGAAATAGTGAAAAAGTACGGGCTGAAAAACAAGCGCGAGCTCTGGAGAGCCGAAACAATCCTAAGAAAGAAGCGGGAAAACGCAAGAAAGCTTCTTGCATTGCCGCTGGAGGAAAGGCTCAAAAGGGAAAAAGACCTGCTTGCAAGCCTTGCGAAGCTTTCAATGCTTAACCAGAACTCAGGGCTTGACGACGTTCTGACGCTTTCAATTGAAGGGCTTCTTGAAAGAAGGCTTCAAACAATGGTGACAAGGCAAGGGCTTGCAAACACTGCAACCCAGGCAAGGCAGTTTGTAGTGCACGGACACATCGCAGTTAACGGAAAAAGAGTTACCGCCCCAAGCTTTCTTGTAACAGTTGACGAAGAAAAGAAAATTGGGTACTATGGAAAGCCTTTGATAGTAAAGCCAAAGATGGTTAAGGAAAAGAAAAAGGAAGAGGTTAAGAACGAGTTTGAGGACGTAATTCCAGAAGAAGCAAAGGAAGAGCTCAAAGAGGAAGGTGCCAAAAGCAAGGGAGAAGCCAAAACCGAGGAAAAGGAAAAGCCGGTAGAGGAAAAAAAGGACAAGGAAAAGCCAAAAGAGAAAGCTGGCAAAAAGGAAGAACCTAAGGTCAAGGAAAAGAAAGAGAAACCTAAAAATAAAAAAGGGGACAATAAGAAAAAGGAAGAGGTGAAAGAGAATGGCGGGTAAGGGAATTATTCACATTTATGCCTCGCACCACAACACGATTATTCTTTTGACAGATATGACCGGCGCAGAGGTAATTGCCAAATGCTCCGGAGGGCAGGTTGTAAAGGCCCAGCACAAGGAAGGCAGCCCTTACGCTGCGATGAAGGTTGCAGAAACCGTTGCCGAGAAAGCAAAGGAAAGGGAAATCAGGGAAGTTATTGTAAAGGTAAGGGGAACCGGGGGCAATAAGTCAAACAGCCCGGGCGCAGGCAGTGAAGCGGCAATAAGAAGCCTTACAAGAAACGGTATGATAATCAAATCAATAGAGAATGTTACGCCAATTCCCCACAACGGGTGCAGAAAAAAGAAAAGATACAGGGGAAAAAAGAAATAAAACAGTATGGAGATAGTTGAGTATGGTTTCCGTTAAAAAAACTGGAGAAGAAAAGGGCCTAATCAGCTTTAGCCTGAAAGGGGTTGGCCCGGCGTTTGCAAACGCAATAAGGAGAACTGTAATGCAGGGCGTTCCATGCTTTGCAATAGAGGACGTTTCAATATATAAAAACGATTCAGTAATGTTCGACGAATTCCTTGCGCAAAGACTTGGAATGCTGCCCTTAAAATCAGATGCAAAGGGCTACAAAATTGGTGATTCGGTAAAGCTCGTGCTTGAAAAGGAAGGCCCTGGCACGGTCTACAGCAAGGGC
This sequence comes from Candidatus Iainarchaeum sp., assembly GCA_017609945.1. Taxonomy (GTDB): domain Archaea; phylum Iainarchaeota; class Iainarchaeia; order Iainarchaeales; genus JAFCCZ01. The sequence goes on along the minus strand of JAFCCZ010000039.1, from coordinate 3,676 downwards.
ATAAAGAGCACAGACCCAAAAGTAGAGGTTTCCAACAAGAAAATTCCACTAACAAAGCTTGGAAAGGACCAAAAAATAAAGCTTGAGATGAAAGCAGTTATGCACTCAGGCAAAGAACACGCGAAATGGCAGCCTGCAGTAATATCATTTGAACATGACGAAAAGGAAAAAGACGCATTCAAGTTTGAAATAGAGCCAAACGGGGCGCTGAACGCAAAGGACCTGCTTGACAAGGCAGCTGATGTGCTCTTGGAGAAAACAAAACAGTTTGAAAAGGAAATAAAAAAGATTAAATGAGGAAAAGGTGGTGAATGCAGGGGTACCCAAGCGGTCAAAGGGGCGGGACTTAAGGAACTTTTCTTTTCTAAAGAAAAGTTCGCAAAAGAAAGCGGAAAAAGTTTGAGCGATCCTGTGGCTTAGTGCCTTCGGGGGTTCGAATCCTCCCTCCTGCAATAAACCAGAAAAAAATGGTGTTTTGAAATGAAAAATCGCGGACCAAAAAACGAAGCAGTGTTACAAGCAATCGCCGTGCTTGAGAAATCCAGCAGAAAAGGCAAGAAAAGCTTGTGGAAGGACATAGCCAAAAGGCTGAGCAAGCCAAGAAGGCGAAGGGCTTCGGCAAACATCTGGAAATTGAACGGTGTAAAAACTGAGAAGAAGTTTGTGCTCGTTCCGGGAAAGGTGCTGGGCACTGGCCAAATGGAGAAAGGCATTAATGTGATTGCACTGGAATTCAGCGACTCGGCAAAGAAAAAGATTTCGGAGAAAGGGAAGGCCCTCACTATTGTTGAGGCCTTGAACGAAAAAATAGACGCAAAGGACGTTGCAATAGTTTGTTAGGTGGGTTAAATGATTTTGGTAAACGCTGAAAATCTTATAGTTGGAAGGGTTGCTTCCGTCTGCGCAAAAAAGGCACTGCAGAAGGAAGAAGTGATTATAGTTAACGCTGAAAAGGCCGTGCTAACCGGCAGGAAAAAGGATCTGCTTAAAAAATACCAAACAAGAATAAACCTGCATAACAAGGGAAACCCAAATTACGGGCCCAAAGGAGTCAGAATGCCTGACCAGATAGTAAGGGCCGCAGTTATTGGAATGCTGCCAAGAAGAAGGAAAACGGGAAGGGATGCCATTAAGAGAATAAAGGTATTCATTGGGGTTCCTGAAAAATTTGAGAAAGCCGAGGTAACCGACCTTTCATCGTTTAAGGTTGAGGAAACAAAAACCTTTATGCACATTGGAGAGCTTTCAAAACTCTTAGGGGCAAAGTGGTGAAGATGACTGAAGCAACTGTGAAAAAGAAAAAGAAGAGAAAGACAGGGATTAACACAAAATCCAAAAAGAAGACAGCTGTCGCAAGGGCAGTCATAAAAAAGGGATCCGGAAAAATTAAGATAAACAAAAAAACACTGGAAACCGTTGAGCCCAAGGTTGTAAGAAAGTTTATTGCAGAGCCACTGGTTCTTGCAGGAGAGCTCGCGCAAGAGGTTGACATCAATGTGAATACAAGTGGCGGCGGGTTTATGGGGCAGGCCGTGGCCACAAGAAGCGCTATTGCAAAGGCATTAATCAGCATCAGAAAGAATGACAAGCTTAAGGAAAAGTTCCTGAATTACGACAGGCTGCTGTTGGTTGACGACCCAAGAAGGAAAGAGGCAAAAAAGCCCCTTGGGCCAAGTGCAAGAAGGAAGAAACAGAAAAGCAAGAGGTAAAAAAATTCCGGAGTGGTTGAAAATGATGGTACCAGTAAGGTGTTTTTCGTGCGGAAAGGTTGTGGGCAGCCTCTACGAAGAATTTGTGGAGAAAGTTAAGAAGGGAGAAAGCCCAAAAAAGGCCCTGGACGATTTGGGCGTAAAGAGATACTGCTGCAGAAGAATGATTTTTACTCAAGCGGACTTGATTGACAAGATAATGAAGTATTAGAAGTGGTTTTATGGCTGAAAAAAACTTGGTTGAGCTGGAGAGATACCTAAAGACAGGTTCACATATTGGAACCCGGTTTAAAACCGGGAGCATGAAAAGGTATATTTTCAAAAAGAGAAAGGACGGCTTGAATGTTCTTGACGTGGAAAACATTGACGAAAAGATAAGGGTTGCCGCAGAGTTTATCTCAAGGTTTGAACTAAGCAGGCTTGTCGTGGTAAGCAGAAGGGTTTATGGAAAGACAGCTGTAACCAAATTTGCCGAAGCAACCGGCGCCAGAGCCCTAACCGGAAGGTTTGTGCCAGGCACCTTTACAAATCCTAGCGGAAAAGAGTTCATAGAGCCACACATTGTTCTAGTAAGCGACCCAGAGGTTGACAGCCAGGCGGTAAAAGAAGCCATTAAGGTAAGGGTTCCAGTAGTGGCACTGGCCTCAACAAACAACTACCTCAAAGACATTGACCTAATTATCCCAATAAACAACAAGGGAAGAAAAAGCCTTGCCCTCGTGTTCTGGCTTCTTGCGAGGGAAATCCTAAAGAAAAAGGGAGAAATCAAAAAGGACAGCGATTTTTCAATGGCCGAATCAGACTTTGAATACGAAATGCAGGAAGGAAGTGAAAGGGAAGAGGACGACAGCCAAAAACGCTTTGACCGCAGAGGACGCGAAGGAAATAAAAGACCTTTCCGCCGCTCATGGTAATGATGAAAAGGCAACTGGGGGTCTCTGGAAACTTTTACCCAGAAAACCGGGAAGAGCTTGAAAGCGCGCTGAAGGAATTCCTTGAGGCTGCTCCGGAAAGCCCGAAAAGCAGATGCGTTATTGCCCCGCACGCGGGATATTTTTACTCCGGGAAAACCGCTGCATTTGCATACAAAGCACTGGGAAAAACAAAAAGTTTTGTTATTCTTGGAACGTGCCACACCGGAGTTGGAAGCGAAATAAGCGTAAGCAATACCGCCAACTGGGTTACCCCGCTGGGAAAAACAGAAATTGACTCAGAACTGCGCGACTCCCTGCTTGAAATTCTTGGAATTGAGGCAGACGCACTGGCCCACATTGGAGAACACAGTTGCGACGTGCAAATCCCGTTCATACAGTTCCTTTTTCCAAAAGCAAAAATCCTTCCAATTGTGGTGGGTACGCAGGACATTGGAAAGCTTGAAGCGCTTGGAAACGCACTATTTGAGGCGCAGAAGGGAAAAAGCGTTTCAGTTGTGGCGAGCGGGGACTTCTCCCACTATATCCCGGAAAAAGAGGCAAGGAAGAAAGACCTTGAAGCAATTGAACTGATTGAAAAAATGGACATTGCCGGATTTCACTCGCTTGTAACCGAAAAACAGCTCAGCATCTGCGGACTGGCGCCGTTCACTGCAGCAATGTTTTTCGCAAAAAAGCTTGAGGTTACAAAGGCCAAACTGCTGAAGTACGATACCTCGGCTTCCACCTCCGGCGACACTGACAGGGTTGTGGGATATGCGGCAATAGCCTTTGAGGAATCTATAAATTCCTCATTTTTTAACCCTATAAGGTAAATTTAAATAGTTTAAAGCGCTATAATATAATGTTGAAAGGCGAGAAATACGCCTTTTTGGGGTTTTTGGGATGAACGGCGCATCGTTAAATGAACTGCTGGAAAGCATGGGCTTGACCGAATACGAGAGCAAGACACTTTCCACTCTTTTTAGGCTAGAGGAGGCTGAAGCCCCTGAGATAAGCCGGCTTTCGCAGGTTCCAAAGACAAGGGTTTATGAC
>JAFCCZ010000038.1 GCA_017609945.1 Candidatus Iainarchaeum sp. | reverse complement strand
CACTCCAATATCAATAATCCCAACCATTCCAGAAGTGGACATCACAACCCAAATCGCGGTCGTGGCCACAGCCGGAATAATAATCGGAGCGGCATACATCTACCTGCACCTGCTAGTGTGATGGCGCCAAGCGTGTAATTCAACTAGTCTTCGTAGTATTCGTCAAATTCGTCAAGTTCGTCCATTTCCTTTTCTTTGGCGGTCTTTACCCTCATTTTGCCAAAGTCGTCCAGCTCAATTGCCAGCTCCAGATTACAGTCCGGGCAACTAAGATAGTCCCCGTCATCGTATTCATTCTGGTCTATGTCAAACTTGTACTTGCAGTCAGGGCACTTTACCTTCAAATCAATCACCCAAGCCTTTCCTGAAGTAGTATCTTTCAGCATTACTGGCATTTAAAGCTTTCGGTTTCTTTGAGGAAAGCGCTAAATTTGGCGTTTTATTTAAATTGGCAGAAATCCAAGCAGGAACAGAATTGCAGCCATAACCACTAGGTTTCCAAGAATTTTGAAGTCAAAGAGCTTGCTTACAATGCGGTAAAGCAGGTAAAGGTTAACCAGGCCAATTACCAGAAAAACCGCTGCAAACAGGTAGAGGGTTCCTAAAATTCCCTCTGCAATGAAAGCTACTTCGCTTGCAAACGCGTAAGCCCCGATTTCGCCTGCCTGATACTCCTTTGCGAGGGTCAGCACTTCTGGTGAAAGAATGCTTGGCGCCAGAACAAGCGAAATTATGATCCCTGCAAGGATTGGAATCCAAAGCAATCCGAGGGCGGAAACAATTCCGGAAAACTGCCCAGTAATTGAGTCCTTTCCCCTTAGCACAAACGCCGCGATATAAATCAGCACCGCAAGCGCCAGGAACGAAAGGTAAGAGGAAACAACTGTGTTGACCGCAAAGCCAACCAAATCTATTTGGACCCCGAGAATAATTGGCATGGCAAGGCTGGCCAGGCAGGAAATAAAAACAAGGGCTATTGCCAGCCCTGGGTTGGGCTTTTCAAAAGCGCTTTCAACAGCCTGCCTTGGTTTTAACACATTTAAGTTCATGCAAACACTTCGCTATATAGTAATTTATTGAAGTATTTAAAGATAACGCCGGAATTAATTTGTGGGAAACCATGGCGAGAACACACAGATCCACCAAGACAAGGAAAGGGCGTCGCGCCAGGCCCAGGCCAGCGCTTCCGGCCAGACTGAGAAAGTTTCTGAAGCCAGGAAAGCAAACCGCCGTAACCAAAACAGTTAGAGGCTATGCTAGAAGATTTCCAGGGGCCAGCATGGAAGCCGTGAGGGCAGTTCTTGCAGACCTTGTGCGTTTTAAGAGAAAAAAGTTTGATTTGCAGGGATTAAGCGGAATTTACGCGAAAAGGAACGCAGCTACAATAATTAGGGACAGGTTTGTGGTAGTTTCCAAATCCAGGCAGGGAAATTTTACGGCAGTTGAGGGCTGCGTAGACTACAATGTTGCCCTGTGCGTAGTCCTTCGCGCAAAGAAAATTCCCGCAAAATTTACCAGAGAGGGAATTCACTCAACCACATTGTTTTTCTTGGACGGAAAATGGTTTGAGGCAGACCCTCTAACAGAGCTTACCAGGCGTGTAGCACGAAGCCGCGGAGCTGCAGCTCTCCACATTGACCCTAAAAAAATACCTCCCTTAATTACCCCAGTTTCTGAAGCAAGGTTTAGGGAAATTGAGGAGAAAAAACAGTCTGATGCATTTGCCGAGGGCCTTGACGCATGGGATATTGGCATTACTTCGCTTTCAAAGTTTGGCAAATACAATCCGCCGAAGGGATAATCTATCTGGTTACTTCAAAGTCCTTTACATCTTCCAGAAGCTTTTTGGGCTTGCCCTTTGAGAAGTGCTTTCTGACCGGGGCAAGCATTTTGTTCACATAGCCTGCAACCGCCCCCTTCAAATCCATTGGGTGCAACTGCCCACTTGAATACCTTTCGTGCAGCTCTTTTATTGATCCCAGCTCCATGTTGCCCCCAAACTTTGTTGGCCTCTCAATCTTCATTTTCTTAAACTTTTCAAAAACCAGGAACTCAGCGTACTCAACAATTGGGTTTTCCTTAATCTCTTTCCCCGGGCAGAAAGCCTTGTTTATCTTCCGCTCAACCTCTTCCTCTGAATCGGTCATGAAGATCGCTGAGTCCGGAACACTCTTGCTCATCTTCAGCTCAACGCTGCGGTCAGCCCCCGTTGCATTTGTTTTCGGCCGCTGCAGGCCAAGCAGCATGTGGTGGTTTACAACAACCGGCTTCCAGAATCCAAGCTTTGGGCCGGTTTCCCGCGCCAAAACATTTACTTTTCTCTGGTCCATTCCAAGCTGTGTAATGTCTGCCTTCAGCTCAAAAATGTCCGCTGCCTGCATGCAAGGGTAAAAAATTTGCGACCCGCTGAGCTTTTCCCCCTCTTTCCTGCCCATTATCTGGCTGCACCTCATCAGGCGCTTAACAGAGTTTGCCCTCGCAATCCTCATAACTGTCTTCCAGTAACTTTTCCTTGCAAGCAAGTCACTGCTTCTGACAAAATTTACCTTCTTAATGTTCATTCCCGAGGCCTTCCACACCTCTATAAGAAAGTCTCCTGACCTCTGAATCTTTTCAAGGTCCCCGCCAAGCTTGTTGTTTGCCCAGGCATGCCAGTCAGCAGCCAGCATATTGAATTTGCAACCTGCCTTAATCATCTTGTTGACGTTTATCGCGCGCATCAGGCCCTGTGCAATGTGCACCCGCCCGCTTGGCTCAAACCCGTCGTAAGCAATCGGGTGTGCCTTCTTCTCAAGCAGGGTGTGCAAGTCGGCCTCGGTGATAATCTCTTCGCCAACCTCGGAAATCAGCGCAATTCTTTTCTCCAGGTCCATAAAACCACTTACACTTAATATAATAAATTAGAAGTATTTATATCTATCTTGTATGCGCAGGGTAATTGCTTTTGGAACGTTTGATTTATTGCACGCTGGCCACAGGTTTTTTCTTCGCGAGGCAAGCAGGCTTGGAGACGAACTAGTGGTTGTTGTTGCGCGTGACTCCACTGTTGAAGTGGTGAAGGGCAGGAGGCCGGATCACTCAGAGCAGGAAAGGCTTTCCGCGGTTGAAAAGCTTACGTTTGTTGCCAGGGCAGTTCTTGGAGGGGATTTTGGCCAAAGGTTTGAGGTTGTAAAGGAAATTGGGCCTAACGTGGTTGCAATGGGTTACGATCAGGAGCCGGGCGACGAAGAGGTTTTGGCCGGATTGAAGAGGGTTGGGGTTAGCGCGGGGGTTGTGCGAATTCCCGCTTTTGAAGAGCACAAGTTCAAAACCAGCATTATTAAGAAAAACGGCAACGGCTCTAACTCAGATTAGTATCTGTCCAAAAGCTTGTGCGATTTGTGGGTTTTCTCCAAATCAATCAAAAAATTGCTGTGGATTACGTCCCTACCAATTAGAACCTTGTAGGGCATGTTTTTTCTGTCCTCAATGCTTACCTTTGCCGGAATTTTTACCCCGTGAATTTCAAGCTCTGCCTCGGCAACCGCGCGCCTGACAAAGCCCTCAGGGGCTGTTTTGCTCCTCACCTTCACGCTTCCGACAATTGGACCTATTCCTGCTGTTGCCGCAACCCTTACGTCAACGCTGCTGCGCGTTGCACCAGTGTCCAAAAGCGCTTTCTTCCTGAGGCTGCGCTTTGATCCGGTAATGATCACCATTTCAATTAGGCCAAGCACTTTTTTCTTCCCCATATTGTAAGAGGATTTTCAGCAAAATGTTTTTAAAGCAAGAATTCAGAAAAGCCCCTGCATTAAGCTTTTAAATGGTTAAAGGGATATGAGAGCATATGAAAGTGCTGATTCTTGGCAGCAAAAAGACCAAATCCGTCAGCAGGCAAATCGAGGCCTTTTCCGCGGCCGGCTTTTCAAGGGCCGACTTCCTAAATATCTATAAGTTCAACCTTGTGAGCAAGGGGAGCAAAACCGAGGTTGTTGACGACGGAGTAAAAGTTTTGGATTACGATGCTGTTTACATTAGGGCAGGCCTTGAACTGAGCCCGTTTGTTGAGCCCCTGCTTGACGAGCTCAGGAGCAGGGGGATTTTTACCCAACTTAAGCCAGGCGCCTTTTATCTGAACAGCAACGAGGCCCTGCAGGTTGCCGCTTTAAATGGAAGAAAGCTCCCGGTTGCAAAAAGCGTGCTGGTTGTAGACCCGAAGGGTATTCGGGATTCCGCCGAAAAGTTCAGGTACCCCCTGATTTTCAAGTCCTACGTTTCCCAAACGAAAACCCAGAGCATTTTGATTGAGAGCCCGAGAAGCCTGAAATCAATCACTAAAAGCATTAAGATGGATTTGGATTGCGTGATTTTGAAGGAGTTTGAGGAAGCCGACTTGATCCAGTGTGCAGTAATTGGCGCCAAGATTTTTGCAATAAGGCGAAGGTGGAACGGGTCCGAAATTGAAAGGCTTGAAAAGGGCAGGCCCTGCGCCATTTCCAACAGGGAGAAGGTAATTGCAATGCGCGCGGCCCTTGCCTGCAACTGCGAGATTGCAACGGTCAAGCTTTCCAACGGCATTGTAACCGAGGTTGTGCCCGACATAAACTTCCCTGTTTTCAAGCAGAAGATTGAGGAGGACCTGCCCAAAACAATTGCACTGCATTTCAAGAGCAGGGTTTCCGGAGGGAAACTGAGGCTCAGAAAGGTTTTCCCAAGCCTTTTTGACAGGGCAAAGCAGTTTTTGGATGGTGTGTTCAATGCCTAAGCTGAGGTTTGCCATAATTGGCTCAAAGCACTACAAGGCCTCAACCGTAAAAAGCCTTGTTGAAGAGGGCAAAGTGCTCTTTGGAAAGGTTACCTTTGCGCCGATTGACAAAGTAAAGCTGGTGTTTGAGGGCAACCAGGCAAAACTGCTTTTCAAGGGCCTGAATCTTTTGGATTACGATGTTTGTTACCCAAGGCTCAGCAGCAAGGATTACGTTCTTGGCGAGGCCGTTTTGAAGGCAATTGCCGGCAGCAGCGTTTACTGCCCTGTAAGCCTCAGGTCCTACCAGGTAACAAACCACAAGTATTACACAATAAAGGAGCTTTCAAACGCAAAAATTCCAATTGTTAAGAGCTGCCTTTTCACAAGCCCTGATTCCGCAAAGCAGATTATAAACGAGTTCGGAATGCCCGTTGTTGTAAAAACCCTTTCAGGCTTTGCCGGAAAGGGAGTGATTCTTGTTGAAAACGAAAAGCAGCTGGACAGCATTCTTGACGCAGTCCACCTGTTTGAGGAGTTTATTTCAGCGCAGAAATTTGTGAAGGGCAAAAACTCTGACATAAGGTGCTATGTAATTGGCAAAAAGGTTATTGCAGTGAAGCGAATTGGAAAGCAGGGGGAGTGGAGGGCAAACGTTAGCAGGGGGGGCTCTGCCGAGGAAATTCCTGTTACCAAGGAGATGGAGAAAATTGCGCTTGATTCTGCAAAGCTGCTGAAGATGGGAATCTGCGCCGTTGACCTGATTGAAACGAGCTCCGGGCTTGCAGTCATTGAAGTTAACTTCATGCCAGGTCCGTTCCAGAAATATCTTGGGAACCTTATCACAAGGGAAATGGTTGGGTTCCTTCACAGAAAGGCGCTGGAGAGGGCACGGCAGGACAAGCAATAGCCTTTTACCTCAGAATTGTCTGGCTTCTCTTCGGGCCAAGGCTGACAAACTTTATCGGGACGCCCAATTCCTTTTCAATAAATCCGATATATTCCCTTGCCTCGCTGGACAGCTTGCTAAAATCCTTTTCCTCGTGGTCAATTTCAAATCCGTCAAATTCCCTGTAAACAGGCTTGCACTTTTTCAGAACTCCCCAGTCTGCCGGAAACTCCTCAAGTTTTTTCCCACCGCACTCGTATGCAACGCAAACCTTTAGTTTTGGAATCCCGCTCAGCACATCTGCCTTTGTCAGCGCAATTCCTGTAAGGCCGTTTATTCTGATTGAGGTTCTGAGCAGAACGAGGTCAAGCCAGCCGATCCTTCTCGGCCTGCCGGTAGTTGTTCCAAACTCGTTGCCGTTTTTCCTGATTGTTTCACCGAGCTCTCCTTTAAGCTCTGTCAGGAAAGGGCCTTCTCCAACTCTTGTGGTGTAGGCCTTCACAATTCCAATTGCCTCAATATCATTCAACAATCCAATTCCAACTCCTGTGAAAATCCCGCCGGCCATTGGATGGGATGAGGTAACAAAAGGGTATGTTCCAAAGTCATTGTCAAGGAACAGTCCCTGGGCCCCCTCAAACAGCACGTTTTTGCCCTCTTTCAGGGCAGTGCTTACCTCAAGCGATACGTCTCCCAAAAACTGCTTCAGTTTCTCCCCAAGTCCTGAGTACTCGTTGAAAACCTGCTCTTCACTAAAGTCTACATTCACTGAATAAATTTCCTCAAGAATTCTTTTCTTTGTTGGAAATACCTCGGCAATTCTTTTTCTCAGCCTCTCCGGCTCAACAAGTTCGCAGAACCTTATTCCGTTTCTTCCAGCGCGGTCCTCGTAACACGGGCCAATTCCTCTCCCGGTTGTTCCAATTTTCCTGCCCCTTGCCTGCTCTCTTGCCCCGTCCTGCAGGTTGTGCCAGGGCATTATTATTTGGGTCCTGTGGTCTATTGCAAGCTCTATTTTGGACTGCCCAAATTGCTTCATTTCCTCAATCAGAACCCTTGGGTCCAAGGCCACGCCAGCGCCAATGCAGCATCTCTTTCCCTGAATTAGTCCGCTTGGCAGGAGATGAAATTTGTAGGTTTTTTCTCCAACAACCACGGTGTGCCCGGCGTTGTTTCCCCCATGGTACCTTACAACCAAATCGGCCTTTTCAGCCAAAAAATCAGTAATTTTGCCCTTTCCCTCGTCACCAAACTGTGTTCCAACAATTATTGTGGCAGGCACGTTTTCACTCCCAAGAAATCTGCGCTAAAAGCTTTAAAAACTGGTTGGTGCAGAAACTGTTATGGAAGCAAAGAACTTTTTAACGTTTGACGACGTGCTACTTTTGCCTGGTTTTAGTAAGGTTCTGCCCTCTGAAGTATCGCTCTCAACCAGGCTTACCAAAAAAATCAAAATGAATATTCCGCTGGTTTCTGCCGCAATGGACACCGTTACCGAGGCAAACACAGCAATTGCAATGGCCCGCGAGGGGGGAATTGGCGTAATTCACCGCAATATAGGCATTAAAGAACAGGCCGAGCAGGTGAAAAAGGTCAAAACAGCCGAATTTTGGGTTATCACTTCCCCGGTAATGGTTACCCCGGAGGACACTGTTGAGAGAACAAGGCAGCTGAGGAGAGAGCACGGCATTGGAAGCTTTCCTGTCGTAAAAAAGGGCAGGCTTGTTGGCATTGTTACCGGCAGGGACCTTCTTTTTGAGGACAGGCCCGGCACAAAAATCAAGGACGTGATGACAAAGAAGGTTATTACCGTGGAGAAGGTGGTTTCCACCGAGAAAGCAAAGGAAATAATGCACAAACACAGGATTGAAAAGCTCCCGGTTGTTGACAAGAAGGGTAATCTCAAGGGCCTGATGACCCTAACCGATATTAGGAGCAAGGAAAAGCACCCGAACGCACTGAAGGACCCAAAAGGGCGCCTTATTGTTGCCGCCGCAATCGGCCCAAACGATTTGGACAGGGCAAAAGCCCTGGTTGAACAGGAGGTTGACTGTCTGGTTGTTGACACCTCTCACGGCCACTCAAAGGGAGTGATTGACGGGGTTAAAAAAATCAAGAACAGGTTTGACGTAGAGCTAATTGCCGGAAACGTTGCAACCGCAAAGGCAACCGAGGCCCTGATTTCAGCAGGCGCCGACGGCGTAAAGGTTGGCGTTGGCCCTGGCTCAATCTGCACAACCAGGGTAATTTCAGGGGTCGGGGTCCCGCAGTTTACTGCCGTAATGGAGTGCAGCAAGGCAGCGGAAAAGCACAATATTCCGGTTATTGCCGATGGCGGCATAAAGTACAGTGGCGACATTACAAAGGCACGGGCAGCCGGCGCCAGCAGCGTAATGCTCGGAGGACTCTTTGCAGGGTGCGAGGAAACCCCGGGAAAAATTGTTTACATGCGGAACAGGAAGTTTAAGCAGTACAGGGGAATGGGGTCAATTTCTGCAATGAAGCTTGGCTCTGCCGAAAGATACTTCCAGAGAGTGCTCAGCAACCCAAACAAGCTTGTTCCCGAGGGCATAGAGGGGGTTGTTCCCTACAAAGGGATGGTTGGGGAGCTTGTTTTCCAGTTGATGGGCGGTCTTCGCAGCGGAATGGGCCTTGTCGGCGCAGCAGACATCAATGAGCTGAGGACAAAAACCAACTGGATTAGAATAACCCCATCCGGGTTAAAGGAATCCCATCCGCACGACGTGACTATTACAGAAGAGTCCCCAAATTACCCCAGCATATAACTCTTTTTTGGGTAACATAACCTTTTTAAGTAAATATAACCCTCACTCTTTTATGCACAAATACAAACTTTTAATCGGCTCTGCAATGCTTGCTGTTGTAAGCGTCCTGCTTCAGATTTACAAGATTGCCTACCCCTGGGGGGGTATAATTGATATTGACGCCGTTGGAATCCCCTGGGTAATGGCAGCTTTTCTTTTTGGATTGACCGGGGGCATTATCACAAGCGTGGTAAGCACTATTGGAATTGCAATTTTTGCCACTACAGGCGCAGTCGGCGCGGTAATGAAATTTTTGGCGACAATAATTGTTGTTCTGGCCGTTAGTTTGGTTGGCTGGAAGTTCAAGTTTTCAAGAAAGGGGCTGGCTCTGGCGTTTGTTACAGCCTTAATTTTAAGGCCGGTTCTTATGACCCTGTTCAACTATTACCTGGGAATTCCACTTTTCTTCAACATTCCAACAGACGTTGCCTTGCAGCAGTTTCCACCAGAGCTTTTCATAATACCAAACGCGATTTTGGCAGTCACTGACTTCTGGATTGCATATGTCTTGGTGTTTTCAACAAAGCTTAGGGATCGGGTAAATGTACTCAAGTGAACCAATTTCAATTTCGTTTGGAAACAGGAAAGTG
>JAFCCZ010000037.1 GCA_017609945.1 Candidatus Iainarchaeum sp. | reverse complement strand
CCTTAGAAAGAATCTGTGCCCTGGCAGAACCGATAGAAGATTGTCTTCACTTGGGACCGCGAGCATTATGCTTGGGATGAAGTCAACGAAGCTGTGCACAACGCTCATGCTCACTATCAATGCCACAAGCTCAAATCTTCCCGCCCTAAAAAGTTCCAGTGCAATTACCGCAACAGTGTTTACGTGAATTCCTGGAACCAATCCAGTAATTGTTCCAAGAACACACCCGGTCAGAACAAAAAGAATAAGTGTTTCTACCATCTTTTGATTTCCTCTGCCACTATTTCAAGCTCGTTTTTGTAGAGCTGGACTTTTCCGGTAACCAACACAAACGAGTCTTTTCGTGCAATGACTTTTTCCTCTTTTGAGGGATTGAACTTTATCGCCTTTATCTTTGCGCCATCATCTAAGGTAAAGAGAACAAAGTTTTCCCTCTCCATCGCCCAGTTAACTTTCCCAACAACCGAGACCCGTTCTCCAACCAAGCCCCGGCCAATTTCCTCTATCCGCACCTCCCTTGGCTCAATTGCCTGGTTGAATAAAAAAAGAAGCCCTGTTCCAACAATTGCCAACAGAAGCGAGGCCACCGCAATGTGCTTTTCGGTCAGCATAATCTTGCCTTGCCGGCAAGCCTTTAAAAATCTCGCAGAGAATTCGTCAAAGAACGTTAGCAAGTGTTAGTATTCAGTATAATATTAACAGTGGTATATTTAGTGTTGGCCATAATCTCGCTTTTCAGTGTTGCCGCATCAAACTGGCCAGGGGTGCAATTTAAACCCGGGACATCAATTGTAAGATTTATTTTATCTGCTGCAATTTCCGTAAACTCCAGCTTTTCAAGCACATGCTGGTTATCCGATTTCCCAATTTGGGATATGGCGTGGATTTTTGTCATCTGCAGGGCAAGAGTGCTGTCCTTTATTTCAAGGTAGTATCCGCTTACCCATATAACGCTTGCAAAAACTATTGCCGTCAGAAGCAGTATCTCAAAACTGACCTGGCCTTTTTCACGAAGCCACATACTCAACACTTATCCCGGAAGCGTCTTTTTCAACGACAAACTTTTCAAAGATATTGCTGCCTACCGCCTCAAGCTTGTCTGATCCAGCTCCGTCAAAATCACAGTCGGGGGTTGTTAGCAGGCTAATGCTTTCCGTGCAGATTACACCTCCACCGCCCCCAACGCACCCTGAAGGGGTTCCCAGGCTGCCGCTCAGGGTCGCGCTAAATTCTATAGCCGGGCCTGCGACGCATTCAATATAGCTTCCGGTTGGAACGAAGAGCTCTATGGTTCTCTTTCCCTCGCTGGCGTTTGCCTCAAGCTGGTTTATTGTTCCGGCAAGCTTTTGCGCTGACAGCTTCACATTGGACACTCTTGTAATGTCTTCGGCGCTCTGCGTTGATACCTGTAAGGTTGGCTGTATAACGGCGTATATGTAAATTAGTGCGATAAGTATTATCAGAATAAATTCAATTGAAATTTGTCCTTTCCTGTTTCTCAAAAAACCAGTCCCCATAGCAAATCACCAACAATGTTCAATGCAAGGTATGCGATCAGCAGCGCCGGAACAAACGGCGCGGAAAGCTTTATCACAACCACATTCTCCAATTTCCTTTCTTTCACAAGCCTCCTAAGTTCTAGTATTTCCTCGTTTATCAGGCCCCTTGCCTTTCTGCTACTTGCTATAATTCTTCCAGGCGGATTAAGGTATTCCCTTAACTCCCGCACTTTATTATTGGTAAAGTAGTTAATAATTCTTTTTATTTCAAGCGGAGCGTGCCTTTTAACTTTTCCGCCTGTTTCAACAAATGACTCTGCAACTATTTCGCCTTCCTCCAGTTCGGTTATTTTTTTCTCTTTTCTGAGCATGTTTTTTGAGACCGAGTAAAGTTTTATGAGTATGTAAAGCCCGAAGAGTGTTGCAAACGCCGCCGCAAACCCAACAATGCTTCCGGTCGGCGCATTAAATGCGGCTACCGCAAAGACCAACGCTGCCAGCCCAAGTCTTGCTCTACCGTTCTTCACAAGGCCGAATACCAAAAGCGCGGGTATGACCAGCCACTGGGTCAGGGCAAAAAAGGCCAGGCCCCAGGAAATTCCAATAATCGCCATCGCAAGCTGGGCGGTCTGCCCTGCCTTTTGCACCGCATCCTTAACAAGCGTTCCCCTCTCATTTTTCCTTTTTGATAGCCCGTGCAAAGAAATTAATATTCCGTACGGAAGCATTGCAAACACCGAGAATATGAAGAGTGAAATTGGGAAGATTGGGAGCTGAACAGCGCTGCTGGCTTCCCCAAGAGAAAATCCAAACAGGTTCAGAATATATGGGTTAACTGGGTTTAGTGCTGCCAGTGCTGCGAATAGCTTTACGTCTCCTCCTGCCCAAACCCCCATCTTCCAGAGAAGGTATGCGAACGAAAACCCAAACCCTGCCGCTACAGCCGAGTAAACGAAAATAATCGGGTTTGATTCAATTGCCGCCCACACCAGATGCCCTGTAAGGCCTATTCCAATAAGGGAGTAGGAGAGCTTGTTTTTCACAATTCTTTGCGTGATGTCGGTGTATGAGGCAATAATTAGTCCAATTAGGGAAACTAAAAAAAAGAGCGCAAGCCAGGGCATTGAATCACCCTAGCCTTGCTGCATCAGAGCGCCGATGGTTTCTTCCCGGTATTGCAGTATTTTTCCCTGCGCAACCGTTGAAATGCTTCTGATTGTATCAATCAGCATTGCGGCGGCAATTGCCAGCATTATTCCAAACAGGGCGGTGAGCAGATATTCAAACGCAACTTGTGCTTTTTCCTCCATTACAATACCTTCCAGCTTTAAATTTTTAGCCGTCCATACCCTCAGATGTCGCCAAGGAAGTGCTGTAGTTTGTCGTTTGCTGCGTCCCTTACGTCAGGCACCATGGAAGCCAGCAATGCAAGCACTATTGCCGCAACAAGTACAGCCCCAGCTATCAATAGCAGGTATTCTAGGGCTCCTTGTGCTTTTTCTTCCATTTTCTAAATCCTTTTTTCCTTATGTCAGGTCGTTTAGGGTTTGCAGGCTTCCGTGTATGCTTTCGGTTCCTGCGTTTGACCCTTCCGCTCCGGTGGTTGCAAGTCCTGTTAAGAGGCTTAGGACTATTGCTGCTACTAGTACGGCTCCGCCTATTAACAGCAGGTATTCTAGGGCTCCTTGTGCTTTTTCTTCCATGTCTTCTCCTCCTTTTTTTTTAAAATCCATTAATCACATTTGTTCTTGCTTCGTTGAATGTAGGTTCTATTTCGCCTGGGATGCTTTTGAGATACAATCCTACCGCGGCAGCAACAAATATCGCGCCTGCCAGCAGGATAAGGTATTCCAAAGACCCTTGTGCGTTTTCTTCTTTTGTGAGTGTCATGCAACACCGCCTATTATCCCGCCTGCCACAAATACTGAGGCATAATATGCCAAGTAGGCTACTAATAACAGTATAGGGATATATATAATACTTTTGCTCACCCTGCCGTCTCTCATGAGCGAGATCATTATTCCTGACGCGGTTACTTCAATCAGTATGTATACCTGCATCAGCGTCACTAGCAAATCCCGTACTGCAAATGCCTCTTCCCTTTCTTGAATTGTCACTCCAAGTCCGCTGGTTGCCTGAATAAACAGCTGGATTATGCTTGACACAAGCCCAAAGATGATTGGCGCTACAACTGCCCCGGCAGCAATCATGAAAAGCACTTGCAGGGAGGTATCAGTTTTTCTCTGCCTCGCAAGCCTGTGCATTGCCCTGATATCTTCAGCAATCTCTTCAAGAACGTCGGCAAGCCCAGCTCCCGCTTTCAGACTGTCAATCACTACTGCCATGCTTCTTTTGACAAGCCTTGAATCAATGTTTTCTGAAAAGCCCCTTAGGCTGCTCTCAAGATTTTCTCCCTCTTCAAGCCTTCTCAGCACGAGTTCCATCTCCTTGGTTAGGGCACCGTACTGGGAGGTTGCTATCTCCCTCAACGCGTATTCATAGGTTCCGCCTGCCTTGAGTGTGTCAGCCATCTGTTTCAGTGCGTCAGGAAGGGTTTCCTCAATTGCGCTGACTCTTGCCATTGCCTTAACATATGGCCAGCCAAGCAGGAGATCCACTACAACAAGTGCCACAATAAACGCCAGGAGCGGGCTTACAACAAAGCCAAGCAATGCAATTACCGCCAAAGTTACTGCTCCTGACCCAACTCCTGCCCCAAGTGCTATTGCAATCCACGCTTCTGCAGGAATTTTCATGCCGGCATCCTTGACATACTTCTTGTATTTTTTCAGAAAATTCAGTGTTATGCCTTTCTTTTTTTTATCCATTGTTTACACCTTTGGTTGGACAGTTCTAATATACATTATAAATAATCCCAGCATAAGAGGCAACAGTACCAAGTATATTATTGCAATAATTTCCGGGGTGAGCGGGAGCATTGCCTTAAAGCTAATGCCTCCTGCTGCATCAAGTGGGCTGTTTCTTATGCCGCCAAGCACGGCTATCATTACCGGAACCACGATTGCCGCAAAAATGAATATTATCCCAAAGAAATTCATCTTTGCCGCAAAGTCCCTTGTTTTCAGTCTCAGTTCAAAGGCCACGTCCTCAGCTATGTCGCTCATTATTCCGCTCAGGTTTCCACCGGTTTTAAGGGCCCTTATCACGTGCATCAACGCCGTTCTCAGTGCCTTGCATTGTGTTCTTAGTGCCAGATGCCTCAACGCATCCTTTGTGTCTGTTCCCTCCTCTATTTCAGTTATGGTTCTTGCAAACTCTTCGCTTAGCGCACCATAACCGGCCGTGGCAATGGCCTGAATTGTCCTGTAAAGCCCTATTCCAGCGCGAAGCTCTGTTGCCATGTGCCTTAGCGCAAACGGCAGTTCAATGCTTATTGCGTCCCCCCTGCTTTTTGCTTTTTGCTGTGGTATCATTAGTATAATCATAAGTGAGAACAGAGCGGCAATAAATGAAATTACCGGAACGGCCACGACCTTGAATGCGAGTGGCATGTCAATCAGTATCAGAAAGGCACTTGACAGCGTTAGCCCAACAAAGAACACAATCGTTGCTCCTGTGACTGCAAGTGCAACGAATTGCCTTGCAGAGTAATGCATGTTTGCAGAGTAAAGCTGGAAGCCAAGGGTTTCAAATTGGGGCAGTGCAGAGGCAATCTTTGAAATTGGCTCAAGAAATCTCCTCATCTTGAGGTATAGGCTTCCGACGCTCTTTACTACCGGGCTTTTGACTTCACGGAGGTCTTCAACATTCCTGAGGTTCAGCTGTGCTCCTTTTCCCTCGGCAATAATCCCCCTTAGTTCGCTGAGTTTTCCGCTGGGCTCTCCGAACTCAACTCCCTCGTCCCTGTACTTTTTTTTCATCTTTTTAACTATCTGGTCAACCCGATCCATGTCTACGGTTTCTTCCCCGATGCCTTCAAGTTCTCTTGAGCTGACCTCGCCTGAGTGCTTTGGCTTTTCAATTATTTTTTTCTTCAAGAGGTCAAGCCTGGCCATTTAGCGTTCCCTCCTCTTAATTAAAAATTCGTGGCTTTTTGCGCTGACTTCGTCAATTGAGCGGATGTTTTTCTTGGCAAGGCCTTTTAGCAATGCCGCCCTGTCCATTAACTCTTGCTCAACCTGCTTTCTGTTCATTCCCGTGACGATTTGCAATTGCTTTAAGAAATTGCTTGGAACGTTTGTTCTTATTACCGTGTCCTCAACGGCGTCCCGTTCAAAAATAGTTTGGGTTTGCGCTTTTCCAACAAGCACGCCGGTAACTTCGGCAATTTCTGTGATCCGCCTAATTGTTCCCTTTTTTCTGTCGTGGATCCTGTGCTCCACGATTATAAGGTCAAGGCCGCTTAGCATTACTTCCGGAACAGACATTGGGGGGTTTGTTATCCTTATGATGGTTTCCTGCGGCGAGTTGCTGTGAACAGTCCCCATGCTTCCGGCGTGCCCCGTGTTCATTGCGGTAAACAGGGTGAATGCCTCGTCGTGCCTTACTTCTCCTACAAGAATTCGGTCAGGGCGCATTCTAAGGCTGTTTTTGGTGAGGATGTCAAGTGTAAGCTCGCCTTTTCCCTCAATTCCCGGTGGCCTGGCCTCCATCCTAATCCAGTGCTTTAATGGCAGAATGAGCTCTGCCGTGTCCTCAATTGAAACAATTCTCTCATTTTCTGAAATGAATGATGCGAGAACGTTCAGCAGGGTTGTTTTTCCGCTTCCCGTTCCTCCCGCAATAAGTATGTTCGCTGGTTTTGCACCCATCCCTTCAACTGCCAGCCAAAGAAATGCCGCGCATTCGGGAGTTAGTGTGTTCATATTTATTAAGTCCACAATGCTGTAGGGGTCTTTCCTGAACTTTCTTATGGTGAGCGTTGCCCCTCCGACCGATGCAGGGGGAATCGTTGCGTTAATCCTGCTTCCATCAGGCAGGCGCGCGTCAAGCAATGGCGCACTTATGTCAACCCTTCTGCCAATTTCTCTTGCAATCTTGTTCACAAGGTCCTCAATTTCTTGGTTTGAGTAAAACTCAATGTTTGAGGTCATCATCTCATAATCGCGGTGGAAAAGGTAAACCGGCTGTTTTGGCCCAATGACCATTATTTCCTCCAGCTTGTCGTCCCTTACAAGCGAGTCGATTATTCCATAGCCAACCATTTCCCTCACAACGGCGTCAGCGTAAAACTCAAACCTTCTTTCCGGAATGTGCAGTTCTGGGCTGTTTCTCAGAATCTCAATTATCTTTTGTTTGTATATTACCCTCCTTTGTTCCGGTTCCCTGACCTTGTACGGTGAGATTGAAATAAGCCGCGTGGCAGCTTCCTTTATAGTTTTGATAATTGCCTTTTCCGTGCCAGTTGGCCTTGGGACTGGGACAAAGTAGTAAAGCAGGGGCTTTCCCGAAATCTTGTAAATTTTAACGTCGCCGTATTTTGCGATCTCTATCTTTTTGGCAGCTTTCTCCAAGTCCTTTTCTGCCTCGCTTTTGTGTGGAGCAGCTTGCTTTTTGGGAAGCTCTACGACCTCCCCCAGGGTTTCGGCCGCGCTTCCCTTTTCCAGCGGTTTTTTCGGGGCTGGTTGCGCCTCAACCGGCTTTTCCCCCTGAGCTTGCTTTGGAATATTTTTTATGCTCTCAATCGCTTTTGGTTTTTCCTCTTCCTCTTTGAATTCCTCAAACGCTGGCAGGTCAAGGTCTATGTTTGCCTTTGCCACCGCTATGTTTTCCTTTTTTGCCTCTTTCGCCTTGCTCATCAGGTCTTTGAGGTAATTTTTCTTAGCCATAATTAAGCAGATAGAAAATGACTATTGTTTTATTTAAACCTTTCCAATTGCTTTGCACAACTAGCAGCTACTTTCTTTCCTTTATCTCTTTCAAGGCCGCTTCAATGAACTTCCCGGTCTTTTTCTCGCCCAAGACCTTGCCCTCTCTGTTCCTAACAGTAACCGTTCCCCGGTCTTTTTCTCTGTCGCCCACGACAAGAATATAGTTTGCCTTTTGCTTCTGCCAGTCCCTTACCTTATACGAAATTGTTTCGTTCCTTGCGTCAAGCTCAACCCGCAGCCCCACGTCCCTCATCTTCCCCATTGCCTCTTCCGCATATTTCGCGTGCCTGTCCGTGATCGGCAGCAGGGCAACCTGTACCGGGTTCAGCCACAGGGGAAAAGCGCCGCCATAGTGTTCAATTAGTATTCCCATAAACCTTTCCATGCTTCCGTACACTGTTCTGTGGATCATTACCGGCCTGTGCGGCTTGTCATCCTTCCCGATATACTCAAGTCCAAACTTTTCCGGCATTGCGAAGTCAAGCTGAATGGTTGCGCACTGCCAGGTTCTTCCCAGAGAGTCCCTTATGTGGAAATCAATCTTTGGGCCGTAGAATGTCCCGTCTCCCTCGTTGAGTTTGAAATCCATTTTCTTTTTCTTCAGCGCTTTCTTCAGTGCGGCTTCTGCCACATCCCATGTCTTTTTGCTGCCCATTGCTTTTTCAGGGCGCGTGCTCAGCTCCACATGGTACCCAAATCCAAAAATCTTCGTGTAGAAAAAGTCAACCAGTTCAATAACCCCGGCAACCTCGTCGGAAACCTGTTCCTCTGTGCAGAAAATGTGCGCATCGTCCTGCGTAAACTTTCTCACCCTGAAAAGCCCGTTTAGCACGCCGCTCAGTTCGTGCCTGTGCACTGTTCCCATCTCTCCGGACCTTATGGGCAGGTCCCTGTAACTGTGCCTTTTGTTTTTGAATATTAGTATCCCCCCAGGGCAATTCATCGGCTTTATGGCGTAGTCTTCTTCGTCAACCTTTGTGAAGTACATGTTTTCCTTGTAGTGGTCCCAGTGCCCACTTTGCTCCCAAAGCTCTTTCTTCAAAATTACCGGCGTGCCTAACTCTTCATACCCTCTCTTCAGGTGCTCTTTTCTCCAGAACGAAGCCAGCTCGTTCCAGACAACCATTCCTCGCCCGTGGAAGAAGGGGTTCCCTGGGCTTTCCTCGTGCATGCTAAAGAGATCAAGTTCCTTCCCAAGCTTCAGGTGGTTCCGCTTAACAGCTTCCTCAATTTTCCTAACCCATTCGTTCAGCATGCTCTTCTCCGGAAAGCTTATTCCGTAAATTCGCTGAAGCATTTTGTTTTTCTCGCTGCCCTTCCAGTAGGCCCCAGCCACCTTCAGCAGTCTTATTGCCTTTATTGCGCCAGAGTTTTCAATGTGCGGGCCCTTGCACAGGTCCACAAACCCGCCGCTCTCGTAAACTGAAACCTTTCTCTCACCGGCTTTTTTCAAGTCGGCAATCAGCTCAAGCTTGTACTTCTCTCCCTTGAACAGTTTCTTTGCCTCCTCAAAACCCAATTGCCTTTTCTTGAATTTGTGGTTTCCGCCGGCAATCTTCTTCATCTTCTTTTCAATACTCTTCAGGTCGCCCGGCGTAAACGGCTTCTCTACATCAAAGTCATAGTAAAAACCGGCCTCTATGGCGGGCCCTATTGCAAGCTTTGCCCTTGGGTAAAGCTCTTTCACCGCGGCGGCC
>JAFCCZ010000036.1 GCA_017609945.1 Candidatus Iainarchaeum sp. | reverse complement strand
CGTTTCCAGTTGACGATGAACTCTTTGTTGAGAATAATTGGTGCAATTCAGGATTTTACTACATTAAAAGCAACAAAAAAACAATAGAACTCTTTGAAAGCATAATACAGGGCACTGAAAAATACTTGCGCGGCGAAGACAAGGAAGCGGAGGAAAACTGGAGAAACAAGAGCGATGAGTATTTCTTCAATGTTGCTTTAAAAAAGCGCGGAAGTGAATTGAAGGTAAATCTATTAAGCCGGCATCTCTTTCCAACCGGGGTTTTATTAAAGCCCAACCAGGTTGAAAAATTCAAACGTTTCAACATTGAGCCAATTGTTGTTCACGTAAATTGTCTTAAGACAATGGGAGAAAAAATAGAAAGGCTAAAGAACCTCAACCTTTGGTTCGAGCAAACAAAAGTGGGCTAGAGCCTGGAAGCACTCTTTTTATATTACTTATAATATATCATTAATATAGTGGTGAGCGGCGTGGCAGAACTCATTCAGAATAAGGTAATAGTTGACGAGAAAAAGCTGAAGGATGCCCTAATCCAGAAGGGATTTGGGGAAAAGCACGGGAAAGAGCTTGTGCTTGACCTAAAGGAAGCCATTTACCTTGTTGAAAAGGGAAAAATTGAAGTGAAGCAGGACAACAAAAAGGTCAGCGCAAGAAAGCTTCTGACTTACGCCTCTGCACGGGAGGCGAGGTTTTACTCAAAGTACATTGTGTTCAAGGACCTGAGGGAACGGGGCTATTGCGTTAAGACCGGATTCAAGTTTGGCTTTGAATTCAGGGTTTACCCGCGCGGCAAGAGGCCGGGGCAGGCCCACACAGAGCGCGTTGTAAAGGTTTTCACCCAGGATGACCGGAAGGGGATGATTGAGCTGAGCAGGATGGTTCGTCTGGCGGGAAACCTCAGAACACAGTGCACCATTGCGGTGGTTGACTCAGAAAACGACATAAACTATTACTTTATTGAAAGAATCACTCCGTAAAAAATAGAAAAATAAAAAAAGAAAAAGAAACCGAGGATTTTACAAATCCTCTGGTCTAACTGTTTTTCTTCCGTTGGCTTTTGCCCTTTCGCAAGCCTTGCTTACCAGGCCACCAACTGTTCCGCTAAGCGCTTCAGGGAAGTTTCCTGCCATATTGCAGCCTGCTCCTTTTACCGCTTCCTTGACTTTGCTTCCAACAACTAACAAATCGCCCATGTAATCCAACCTCCATGTTTGGTTAAGCCGCATAACGCGGTTTTCTGCAATATTAAGCCATGCAAAGATATTTAAAGGATAGAGGCAAAAAAACGCAAAAACCACTGAAATAGGGGTTTTATGGCAAAACTGCGGGAAGTGGGGCAAGGCAAATGGTAAGTAATTTAAGCCGTTGCAGGAACACTATTTATGCCCCCAATGAAGAACTGACGATGACTCTGAGGTTTCTATGAAGAGAGATGGGCGAACGGAGGGGGCATTGTTTTGAGCAAAACCGGTGAAAACTGTGAGAGTTCTTGTAACTGGCGGGGCAGGCTTTATTGGAAGCCAACTGTGCGAAAGCCTGCTGGGCAGGGGCAATGAGGTCCTTTGCGTTGACAACTTTGACGATTATTACAGCCCTGAAGCAAAGCGCAGAAACCTTGAGACTTGCCTTGAGAACAACAAGTTCAGGCTTGTTGAGGCAGACATTTTGGACAAGGGGGCAATGGAGAAGGCTTTCTCAGAATTCAGGCCAGAGATGGTTGCGCACTTCGCGGCCTACGCCGGGGTAAGGGCCTCCCTGCATGACCCAGTGGGTTTCATGAACTTAAATTCAAACGGGACGGTCAAGCTGCTGGATTTAAGCGTTAAGCACGAGGTTAACGGATTTTTGCTTGCCTCAACTTCGGCTGTTTACGGGAAATCCGGGAAAGGCGTTTTTTTGGATGACAGCAAAATAATGCCCCTTTCGCCTTATGCGATAAGCAAGAGAGCCGCCGAGCTCTTTTGCTTCCAGTACAGCCAGCTTAGCGGGCTGAATGTTTCAATCCCGCGCTTCTTTACGGTTTACGGGCCAAGGCAGCGGCCTGACATGGCGATTCACAAGTTCACAAAGCTAATTGACGAGGGAAAAGAAATCCCGGTTTACGGCGGCCTGGAAAGCGAGCGGGATTATGCCTATGTTTCCGACGTGGTTGACGCCGTTTGCGCTGCCCTTGAGAAGAACCCGGAATTTGAGACGTTCAATTTGGGAAACTCGGAACCAACTCCATTGGGAGAGGTTGTTTCAACCATTGAGGAAAAACTTGGGAAAAAGGCGAAAGTTAAGATCTTGCCCTGGCAGGACTGCGAACCACATTCAACCTGCGCAGGCATTGGAAGGGCCGAGAAATTGCTGGGCTTCAGGCCAAAGGTCAGGATTGGCGAGGGCATTGGAAAGTTCGTTGAGTGGTATAAAAACCGCTAGCTTGCGAGACCAGTCCAGGGCCCCGATTTTTGGCGAAACGTTTATATATGGGGAATTGCTATTATAAATAGCCAAAAATACCTTGAAAGTTTTTGGATGGTGAAACAATGGTTGACCTGGAGAGAAGGGAAACAATAAAGAAGGCTTTGCTCGGCGTTGGCGCAGTAGGTGCCGGCTTGATGGCCATTAACGGGGTTGACGCAAGGCGGCTTATTGGCAGGAAATCGGAAGCCGACCGCTTTGACAGGGCAGGCTTGAAGAGAAGAATGTTTCAGCTGCACACGCAGATTAGAAAGCTCCGGCAACAGCAAAGGGAAATAGGGCGGAAGTAAAATGGCGGGAAATAAACCTGCCAGCGAAGAGTAAGACAATTGCCAGGCTAATTGTTAAACATCTCAACCAGTGGCAGCTAATCTAATGCATGCTTCTGCACAGCGGATTATTTATTAATAACTGGCAATATATATGGGGTAAACACGTCTAATGCGGGGGTAATGCAGGATGAATTCGCTGAAGAAAATATTGATTGCGTTCATAGTTTTTGCCGCAATTGGAGCATATTTCAGCACCCAAATGGTTGCTTTTTTCAGTTCCCTTCTCCCCAAGGGGGTGATACTTGTAGCTTTTTCGCCAACAGACACCTTTATTTCTGTTGCAACAATCGTTATTGCTTTTGCAGCAGTTTTAACCGCACCAATAGCTTTGCTTGAACTGGTTCGCTTTGTAAGCCCTGCCCTGTATGAGAAAGAGAAAAAAGGTTTGATGAAGCTGCTGCCAGTAAGCATTATTCTTTTCGTTGCAGGCGCCTCTTTTGGAATTTATGTTATGATCTTTATTGGGCTGCAATTTTTCGCAGCACTCGCTGCAAGCTACGGGGTTAGCAATATGTGGACCCTCAGCGGGCTGATGGAAAGCCTTGCGTTTATTGGAATTGCGTTTGGAATGGCGTTCCAGATGCCAATAGTGCTTGTGTTTCTTGTAAGGTACGGTTTTTTGAAAATAGAGCACCTTGTTCAGCTCAGACCCGTTGTGTTTATTGGGATATTAATTCTAAGCGCTTTTCTAGCCCCACCTGACGCACTAAGCATGCTGCTTATGGCCCTTCCACTGTACGGCCTGTTTGAGGGAACCCTTTTATATTTAAAGATTTTTAATAAAAAGGATAGTAAGGAGGCTGCAAAAAATGCTGAACATCGGAATCCCTGAAATAGTAATCATTGTAGTTGTTGTGGTATTGTTCTTCTTTGGAAAGGACAAGCTGGTTGAGTGGGCAAAGGCCATTGGGGAAGCAAAAGGTTCAAAGGAAAAAAAGAACTAGCCTCTGCTTAAACAGGGTGTGAACAAAATGATTGGGGCTCCAGAACTGGTAATCATTGCTATTGCAGTAGGCATATTCTTCTTTGGAAAAAACCAAATGCTTGACTGGGCCAAGACAATGGGCGAGGCAAAGAAGGCCTTTAAGGACGGGCTGGATGAACAGAAGAAAATTGCCGAAACTGTCTCAGAGGAAGCAGGCCTGAAGCCCAAACAGAAAAATCAAACCAAGGGAAAGGAAAGCAAAATTTAAATAGTAGAAAAGGCCATTGGTTTAGGTAAGGTGGTTAAATGATTGGAATAAACGAAGCAATTGTCGTTGTCGCAGTAGCAGCTGTTTTCTTCTTTGGAAGAAACCATATGTTTGCATGGATGAAATCCCTCGGCAAAGCAAAGGGCGCTTACAAGGAAGGAGTTGAAGGCTCCCAAAAGTCCAAACCGGAAAAGTGAAGTGTGTTGGCCAACCTTAGGCTGTGAACCACCCACACCTGAAGGTGTGGGCTTCAGCTGTTTAGCTGCAGTAGTCTGCTAGTCTTCGTTGATGTATGTCTTTTTGGTTGCGTACGTAACTGCGTGCTGTTTGTAGGTCTGCACCCACAGTTCTGCAGAAGTTTCCTCTGCTCCAGAAGTGTCCTCCCCAATAGCGTTTACGCATGTTTGGATGCTTTTTGAATATCTCGTATGCGCTTCTTCCTTTCAGATAGAACAACACGTCGGATGGATTTACTGGTTTTGTTGTTCTGACAACGACATGTACGTGGTCAGGCATGACAGCGAGCTCTAGCAGCAACCAACCCTTGCGTTTTGCAGCTTCCCGTATTGCTTGCTCGCAGTCAGATTTTATGCTTGGTTTCCTGAGAGCATTAAACCTGTACTTTGGACACCACCGCAAATGGTGCTCCCAGCAGCCTTTTATATGATTGTGTCCATAAAGATTTCCATCAAGATTCATTGTAAACTTCCTCCTGCTGGCGCGATAGCGCCGCGCCGCGCAAGAGGATAACACGCTGTAAAAAGAAAAAGATTGTGCCGCGATTCACTCCACGCCTAAAGGCGTGGCATCTCTCGCGACAAGGGGATTAGAGCCTTCCCGGGCAGCTAATTCTACGTCAAAAATCTTTGACTCATTTGCTTTGGAGCGCATTCTTGCAACCTGCGCAAATGTTGGCTTGCTGGAAAAAACAAGGTAATCGCATTCTGCCAAAAGATGCATGTCCACCAGTGCCTCAACTCCGTTCTGAATCCTGTCAGGGCAAGCGCCGTGCCCATGCAGCCTTTTCCCTTTTCTGCCAGGAAACCATTTGTCGGTTGCAATTACATTCGGATATTTCTCCCGATAGCTTTTGAGAATCTCCTCGTTGTCTGTTGCCAAAAAAATTCCCGCACCCGGAACTTCCTTCAACAGCTTTTCAATTATCGCGGGATAGCGGTCAAGCGAGGGAAGCTTGCTGCGGTTAAACTGGTCGCCCTGGTTGTCCGTATACCTTATGTGCACTCCAATCATTGGTTTGGAAAAGTTGTCCTTTTTGAATTCCTCAACCCTGCGCACAATATCCTTGTGCAAAAATAGGTTGTCCGAAAGCAGTTTTTTCGTGAGCTCTTTTCTCCCAAGGCCCTGCCATTCCCTTGGGCCGTTCTTCAAGTGCGCCTCAAGCTGCCTCCAGTTGAAAATATAGGAAAACATTACAAGAACATCCTCTGTATAATCAAGTTTTAAGAAATCAATTGAGTACTCCTCACGATACTTTATAGTATTGTGTGGCCTTGGCCCAAACTTTTCAATCATTCCATCAACCGACCTCACAAGATTTCCCTTCCACGCAGTCGGCGCAATTGACTTAGCATCACACGGGACTTCTTTAGCGGAGTCAACAGCAGGGCTTGTGAAGAAGTGATGGAAAGAATTGACACCGTTCTGGGAATACAGGTTATCGCTCCAGTCCACCAGAAGCTCTCTCCCGGTAAGCCTTGCGTAGACAACGCCTGTGAGAAAAGCCAGACTTCTGTTTCCCAGCCCAGCCTTTCCCTTTACTATTAAAATTTTCTTACGCACTTTACTTCACAACCCCCTTTTTTGAATTAGTTTCATCATAAGTTTCCCTGAACTTTTTGAAATTTTCCAGCATATATGATTGCCTTACACCGTTCCTGTTTTGAAACGCCTGCACTGAAAGCAGTGGAAACATGCAGTGAGCGCCAAGCCTGTTCGGAAGCCAGCTGTCAATCCTGGACCTTGTTTCAGGATCGCCCAGCTTGGTCGGGACCTTATAATTTTCCAGAATAAAATCATAAGCACTTTTGTTTACGCAGTAAGAATGCAAACTGGTTATGGCCCCTTTGCAAAAGCCAGGCGGGATGTGAAACAAGTTTTCCGAAACATTGACGATTCTGGCCTTATTATTCTCCTTAATATTGTAGCCCAAAAAGAACAGATTCCAATCCAATTTTTTAAGAGAGCGAATTGAACTCTTTAAGTATTTGGAATTGAAGTCTACAAACTCTGCGTCGTCCTCAAAAATTAGGACATTGTCAAGATTTTTCTGCTTGGCAGTCTTAATTATTTCAAGATGCGACAGGGCGGTTGCATGGTGCCTTCCCTTTTCCCCGACCTTAAATTTTCTCCCAAAATATTTCAAGTCGTTTTCTGTGGCGTCAAACCTCTCTACCCTGTCGGCAATTCCCAAACTACCGAACGCCCGCTGAATCTTTCTCCAGCGGGACTTGTTTCTATCCGGGTTTATGCAGTAAATTCCTTCAAAAAAATCAAACACATTTCCGCCGCTTTCTTGTAAGCCTCTCTCACGTCTCTTAACAATATCTGACAGTTCCCTGTCCACAACTGGCTCGCGCAATCTTGCCTTGCGCACATAGCCCCATTTCCCAATGTGCCTGTAATGGTTGTAGTGCAACTCGTCAACATCAAGCTGGTTAGTTCTCTTGCCTTTAACCTTGCTCGCGCCGTGAACCTTTTGGTTTTCCACAAACTCGGGCTTAACAATTGACTTTATTTGGCCGTGAAGCTTTTTCTCTCGAACAAGGCAGTCGTGGACAACGCTCTTTATAGTGATTGGGGAAACGCCAGCAAAGATATAACTGCGCGCAGTCAGCGCAGCCACCTTGTCATCGTTTTCGTACTTTTTCAACACATCCAAGAGCGAGGAGGTTGGTGAATACAAAAATTCGTCCGGGTCAACAAAAATCATCCACTTGGATTGGCCACCCCGCCCATACTTTTGAATGCAATGTGTGCTTGCCGCAGGCTGGTTCTTGTGAACCCCGATCCATTTTTCCTTATCTAAATTGTACTCCATCCAAAAGTATGAGGTTTTGTCCCAGTCTACAACAGTTATCTCGTCGTAGGAGTTTAACAGCCTCATGTCACTGGCGTTTATTCCGTTGTCATAAATGTAAAAGTGTTCCACCCCACAAGACAAATAGTAATCAAGCCACTCAGCCAAAAGCTTTTGCTTGACAAAGCCACTGCGGATCATGGTTTGCAGTGTAACATAGTAGCTGGGGGAAAACTTTGGCCTGGTTAAAGTAAAGTCCTTTTTAAATTTCCCGGCAGCAATGCTCACATCTTGGGTTTCGCCATCTTTCATTTTTGAAAAATCGTGGTAAAACTTGAGTTGTGTTGCCCCAATACCCCCCTCAGCAAAAGTTACCTTAAAAGATTTGCCATTTACCATTTCGCCATTTATCTGGCAGCGCACGTTCTCATAATCTATCCCGTAAGTTGCCATCAGCTTTTTGTGATAAAACCCAACTGTCTCAAGGTAGTTCAGCTCCGGCGAAATGAAAATGTCGTCAAAGAGATTCACTTCAACGTCTTTCATGCGGAACAGGCCTGGCCTGTGCATCCCTGCCTTAGAATATCGCCAGTCCGGTTTGTTGTACACTGTTTTGGGCTTGTCAATTAGAAAATTAACAATTTTTTCTTTTCTTTGTTTGCTTCCCCAAACAAAATTCTTCAAGGCGTCCAACATTTTCTTCACCAGTTTAATATTTCAAGTTGCTTTCAGCATACCTTCCCAAATACTTATCGTAAAGACCCCCAAGCTTTTCCTTAAACTTGTTGTCAACTTCAACCCTTTCGGCAGGCGACAGCTTTAGGGAATGGTAAATCATTTGCAGGGCCCCGTTCTTAAAAGATCTTGAGCCCTTTATCTTCAAACTCTGCCTCTTAAGCTCATTTAAATCACATTTGCTTAGGTCATAATCTATCCCCAAAAAAGACAGCACATTTCCCATATAGGTAAAGTCTTCTGACACCAGGTCCTCATAGTACACCAAAAGTTTCTCCCCGTTAAACTCGTGAAAGCGCTGGATCATTTTTGGCAACTTATCAAAGACGTCCATTTTGGAATTGCTTACGGGGAAGGACGTGCGAACAAACAATTCCTTGTAGTTCCTTAAAAGCAGGATAAGTTTGTTGTGCCTGATATCTGAAACGCCGGGGTGGTGGCTTCTGTTCATTATAAAGTCGTTTGAATCTGTTAGGCCCCAGTTGTCCATCAAAATTTTGCAGTATCTGGCAAAACGCTTCGCCAACTTTAGCCTTCCCCCAAAAGCCCACAATTCTTTGCCTGGCGTGCGCTTGCCGGAAAAGTATTCAACACAGTACCTTATCCAGTGCGATCCGGAACAAGGGAAAGACATCAAAAGTGGGATTCTTTGATCTTGCCCTGTTTCGCTTACTCTCCCCGGCGCAGAACCCTTTCGCGATTTTTCCCGCAAGTATTCTGAAAGCGTTTCCTTGCTCCAAGAGCGGTCCCAGAGCACCGGGAAACCGTTGGAGCGCTCTCTGGCAACCATTGAAAAAAAGCTTTTGCTCTGCACAAGAATGTCCGCGGTGGCCAGATGATACAAATCCTCAATTATTCCCTCAGGCCCCTTGCTTCTGTGAACCTCGGTATCAGTCCTATTCTCCAATTCTGGTTCAATCAGTGCGTTCGACTCGGTATAGATGTGCACCTTGTAGTCAAGCTTGCCCTTAAGCAGCGACACAAGCCGGTTAATTGTTTCAATGAAATACTTGTCAGAAAGATACTTCACGTTGTCTTTGTGCTCGGGGTTGGTAATGTCTCCCCTTCGAATGTGCACTGCTATGTTCAACTCATCTTTTTTAAAATATGACTCCCGAAATTTGTTTGCCTCGTGGAATTTTCGCTTCAGCAAGTCTGAAACGCGTGCATAATCCTTGTGCCCAAAAAGTTTTGGGCCGTTTCCATTCACATATTTTTTTAGGTCCCCTAGACTAAAGAAAAGGCCGTTGGGCACAAAGATGAGATAGCTTTTTTTCGGGTCATTGCATTTTTTTATTTCTTCCTTAATGTAATCAAAATCCAGGCCCTCAAGCCCTGAATTGTATTGCTTGCCAAAGCGGTGGCCCCTCAAATAAACTTCGCACAGGCCATCTTCACTGACTTTGGATATCTTTGCGGCGCCTGCGGCAATTCCAAAAAAGTCATCTAGCCGTGCGGAAAGTTCTTGTCCGGGCCTTCCGCCCATGTTAATGGGTGAGTGCACATATTTA
>JAFCCZ010000035.1 GCA_017609945.1 Candidatus Iainarchaeum sp. | reverse complement strand
GTTTCAAAGAGGATCCGCTCAACAAGATTAGTGATCTGTTCTTTGGAATTCTTGGATTTGTCTTTGGGTTCGAGTTCCTTTAAGTCAGGACTCCATTGACTCCCAAATCTCAACAAAGTGGTCAACAATGTCGTCCAAAAAGCTCTTTTTGTAAACCCTCAGGAGGGCCATCGTTTTTTCAGGGGAAATCAGGTAAAAGTATTTCTTCCTAAGCCTCTTTCTGGTTCCAACAATTCCGTTGCTTACAAGCTTGCTTAAGTGCCATGAAACAGTGCTTGGGCTTAACTCCACGGCAGAGGAAATTGAAAGGTTTGTTGCACTCTTTTTGGTGAGCAGGAAAAGCACTATCTTTCGCAGGCTCTCCTGCCTAAGCAAATTCATCAGAGTTTCATCCTCGCCAAGCTGCTCGCCCCTTGCGCTGTAATACCTTACAAACTTGCCCTGCTTAACCGACCTAACCAAGTTCCTTTTGGTTAAGTAATCAAGGTGATACTGGAGACTGCCTGTCGCAAGGTTTGTTCTGCGCTGTAGCTCCCTAAAATGCAGGCCAGGGTTTTTGGCTATTGCTCTGTAAATTCTATCTCTCGTGCCCAGTGCAAGGGCGTCTTCAAGTTCAGCCAAGCAAAGCACCTATTTTTTGAATATTGCATAGAACAAAAGCGCAAGAATGCCCAATTCAACCAGCGCTTCTGACGCCCTGCTGAAGAAAAAACCCGGGCTAATAAACTGGTCTGCAACTTTTAGAACCCATTTCACTGCAAAAAGCAGGAATGCTAGCGTCACTATTAGAAGCCTTTTGCTTTTAGTCTTTCGATACGCAAGAACTGAAATAGCCAAAACACAAAGCGACAAGAACAGAGTAAGGAACTCTGAAGCAATGTTTATTTCCCACGCCATTTCAGTTATAGGTCTCAGTATATCCCAAAAGGTCATGCAACAACCTCCGTTTAATAGAACCATTTAAAACCAAAAAGAAGAAAAAAAGGAGGGAAGGAAGAAATCGTGAGGTGAAACAAGGTTTTTTCCTTCCAGCGGGTCTTTAAGCATTCAAAACAAACGTTTTAGCTTCTGTACTAATTGCTGTTTGCCATTTATAAATGGGTTTTGGTACAATCGCAAAAATAGTACAGTGCTCGAATTAAGGCCTTTATTCGCTCAAAACGCTTACAAGTACCTTCCGTTGCCTAGGGCCATCCATCTCTACAAAAAAGATTCCTTCCCATGTGCCCAAAACAAGCTTTCCGCCCTGCACCAAAACAATTCTGCTGTTGCCAATTATTGCAGACTTTATGTGGGCGTCAGAGTTTCCCTCGGCATGGGAGTAACCTTCGCCCTCTGGAACAAGCTTGCTTAGCTTGCCCATTATATCCACTTGAACGCTTGGGTCAGCATTCTCATTAATTGTAACCGCTGCAGTTGTATGCGGGCAATAAACAACACAGAACCCGTTCTTTACCCCGCTCTTTCCAACCGCGCTTTGAATTTCTTTTGTGAGGTCAACAAACTGGTTTCTTTTAGAGGTCTTCACTGGAATTTCAATCATTTACTCCGCCTCAATTCTTTCCTTCAGCTTTTTTTGGATCTCCCTTGCGTCGGCCTTTCCCTTGGTTGACTGCATTACCTTTCCAACCAGAAAGTGCAGGGCCTTTTTCTCACCCTTTTTGAAATCAGCCACCGCAGGCCTGTTTTCATTCACCGCAGCTTCAATTGCATTTAGCAATTCGGTTTCATCCAAATCCTTTTTCAGGCCCTGCTCTTCAATGAACTTTCTTGGAGAGGCCTTCTCAAGAACGTACTTTATCAGGGCCTGCTTAGCGTTCTTCTCACTGACCTCGCCCTTTTCAAGCAACTGCATCAAGCCAACCAATTCCTCAACCTTCAAGTCTGCCTCTTCAAAGGAAAGACTGTTGTAATTTAAGATTCCAAGCAGCTCCCTTGTCAAAAACTTTGCGGCCAGCGCAACGTCAACGCTCTTTATTGCCTGCTCAAAGATGTTCCCAAGGTGCGGATTTCTTGAAAGCACCCCTGCGGTATACCCATCCAAAGAATACTGCTGAACAAAGCGCTTTGCCTTTGAGTCATGCAGTTCCGGCAGGCTTTGCTTTATTGAATTGAGGTACTTTTCATCAAGCTCGAAAGCTGTAAGATCCGGCTCAAAGATATATCCATAACCTTCCTCTGTTTCCTTTGTTCGCAGAGACCTGGTTGTAAGAGTTTTCTCGTTGAAGGCACGGGTTTCCCTCCGCACGGCCTCACCCTTTAAAATCACCCCCTTCTGCCTTACTGCCTCGTAAGACATGGCCTTCTCAACCCCCTTCTTGCCGGTTATGTTCTTTACCTCAACCCTTTCACCGCCCTTAATTGAAAGATTGCTGTCAACCTTTAATGTTCCCTCCCTCTCGTCAAAGACCCCAAGATACTGCAGCACAGTGGTAAGCTGGTCAAGGAAATCTCGCGCCTCCTGCGGGCTTCTCATATCAGGCGCGGTAACAATTTCAACCAACGGGATGCCGCTTCTGTTGTAGTCGACCATTGTCTGCCTTGACATTGCCAGCCCTGACTCGTGAACCAAGGCAGCTGGGTCCTCTTCAATATGAACCCTTTCAATCTTAATCTTCTTGCCAGAGGAAAGCGTAAGGTAACCGTTCTTGCCAACCGGAACCTCGTACTGTGTTATCTGGAAGTTCTTTGACATGTCAGGGTAGAAGTAGGTTTTCCTGCTGAAGAAGAACTCCTTGTTTATTTCACAGTTCAGGGCCATTGAAACCTTCAAAGCGTAATCCACTGCCTTCTTGTTTAACACCGGCTTGCTTCCCGGAAATCCCAAACAGACCTCACAGCAGGCGCTGTTTGGCTCCTCGGCAGTTGTAGGGCAGCCGCAGAACAGCTTGGAATCAGTATCAAGCTGGACGTGGCACTCAAGACCAATGATTACATCGTTTTTTTCTTCAGACATCAGATGTTCACCTGCATAAGGTCTTTTGCAATCAAAATTTCTCCAGAAAATTTTTCCTCTGCAATCTCTTTGATTTCCTTTTCAGCCATCTCAATATCAATATGTGTTAAGAGTAATTTATGTGCATTGGCTTCTGCCGCAATCTCGGCAGCTTCAGAGATCGTCATGTGGGTATCATTGCTTTTTTCTTTTCCAAGACTTGCTTCCAATACAAACAAATCAGCGTCCTTGCCCAAATCAACTAGTTCGGAACAGTAATCACTGTCCGCTCCATACACAAAAACCCCTTCTGCAGATTCAACTCTGTAACCAATTGTGTGTTCCACATGCTTCACTGGCTTGCTTTTCACAGTAAAGCCAAAAATTTTCTTCTCTGCGTAATCCATTTCCTTTAATTTGACCGGAAAAGGCATTTGTTTAAATGAAGGGTAGAGCTCTAAAATACGGCCATAGAATTGCTTGAGACCCTTTGGCCCAAAGAGATTTATCTGTTTTTTCTGTTGATTTCTAGATTTCGTGAAAGAGTACCTGTTTTCCAAAAAAGCGATTAAATCCATAGAATGGTCAACATGTACGAGGTGGGAGAAGAAAATTGCAGAAATTTTCTCAGGGGCAATTACTTTTCTAAGGTTCATGAATGCTCCAAACCCCAAATCAAAAACAATTGCATTGCTACTGGATTCAAGCAGATAACCACTCCCATATCTTTCAGCGCCTGAGAAGACGTTTCCCGAACCAAGAATTGTCAGCCTCATTTCATCCCCCTCATTATTTCAACAAGCTCGTCATGAAACACTCCACTTGAGGCGAGATAGCTTGGGCCTCTCAAAGTGAAAGGACCTCCGTCAAAGTTGCTGACTTTCCCGCCAGCCTCCTCCACCAACAAGTGCCCCACAGCATAATCGCCAAGCTTCTCGTTGCCCTCAATTACCGCATCAATCCTGCCGCAAGCAATTCCAGAGAGTTGAAACACTGCAGACCCAAAAAATCTGGTGTTAAAAACAAGGGCCTTAACCCTATTCAACAGTTCAACACTGTTCTCTAATCGCAGCAGGCTACTGCATATATTGACTACTGATTCTGAAGCTTGCCTTTTTGAAACCCTTATCGGCTTGCCGTTCAAGAAGGCGCCCCTGCCCCTTTCCACTGTAAAAAGTTCATTGAAAACTGGCAGTAGAATTGCGCCCAACTCACTTTTGCCCTTTTTCGCGAGAGCGATTGAAACTCCAAACAGTGGAAGCCCAAAAAAGTAGTTGTGTGTCCCATCCAGCGGGTCAATTATCCAACGGTAGTCACTTTCGTTGTCCTCTTGGCCAGACTCTTCCGCCCAAACGCTGTAATCCGGAAAATCTCTTTGAAGAATGGAGAGAATCTTCTTCTCGGACTCGATGTCAATGGCGGTAACAAGCTCTCCGGCGGTCTTGTGCTTTGCGGTTATGGGATTACCAAAATTCTTCAAAAGAATTTTGCCAGCCTCTCTTGCCGCTTCAATTGCCACATTCAACTCTTTGCTCATTTCAAGGCCCCCTCCAGCGAAAGCGCAGCGCTTGAAAGATTTTGCTCCTGTAGGTGGTCGGCTGTCAGCATTAATCCAACCGGCATCTTCTTGGCAGTGCCTGCGGTAAGGGAAAGGTGCGGCAGGCCGGCCAAATTTGCCGGAACAGTGCACAAATCCATTGCATAATGCTGCATTGGGGAAAGCTTTTTGATTTCAGAAAACTTTGGAGCGACAACCGGCATTGTGGGGTTCACCAAAACGTCAACCTCTTTGAAGACTTCCTTGAATTCGTTTATTAGCTTGGTTCTTGCCTTTGCCGCGCGCAGGTAGTATGCGTCCCTGAAACCGGACATTCTTGCAAATGTCCCGAGAAGAATCCTTCGCTTTGCCTCTTTCCCAAACCCCTCACTTCTGACCTTTGAAAAGTATTCGTTGAAGCTTCCCTCAAGCTTTCCGTGCAGGCCGTAACGCATTCCGCAGAACTTTGCAAGGTTTGTTGAGGCCTCGCTCATTGAAAGAAGGTAATAAGCTGCAACCCCGTACTCTGAATTGAGGGGCAAGGAAAGCTCCTTAACCGAGGCCCCGAGCTTTTCCATCTGCGCTACTGCTTTCTCGCACTCTTTTCTGACAGATTCGTCGCTTTTCTCAAAAAGCTCTTTAACTATTCCAACCTTGAACCTGGCATCTCCCTCACCCTCACCCAAGTTCGGAACCGGCTCCGGGAGGGATGTGCTGTCACTGCTGTCGTGCCCTGAAATAACCTCAAGAAGAAGTGATGCATCGGCAACGGTCTTTCCCATTGTTCCAATTTTATCCAAACTATTGGCGTAATCCATCAGGCCGTATCTTGAAACCCGGCCATAGGTTGGGGTAAACCCAACAACCCCGCAGAATGCGGCAGGGCAGGCAATGCTTCCCCCCGTGCTTTCGGCAATTCCTGCGTGCGTAAATTCGGTCAGGGCGGTAAAGCCTGCGCTTCCCCCGGAACTGCCACCGCAGCTTCTTGACTTGTCAAGTGGGTTGAGAGGGGTTGGAAAATCAACCCCTGTGTTTGTGCAAAATGTCCCAAATCCAAATTCGTCCTGCAGGGTTTTTCCAACAATTATTGCGCCCTCGGCGCGGACCCTTTCAATTACAGTTGCGTTGAAGGTTGGCCTGTAACCTGAAAGGATTTTGCTTCCTGCCCTGCTTTCAACCCCCTTAACACAGATGCAGTCCTTTACGCTTATTGGGACTCCCAAAAGCTTTCCCTTGTGCCTGCCTGTCTTTATTTCCGCCTCAACCTCTTTTGCCTGCTGCAGGGCAAGCTCACTGGCAATTAGATTGAAGTGGTTGAACTTAGGATTTGTTGAATCAATTTCGCTGAGAACCTGCTCGGTGTGCTGAACAACCGAAATCTTTCCCATCACAACCTGCTTGACAAAGTCTGCAATGCTCATTGCTTCCATTCTCTACACCGCCTTTGGGCCCAAAAAATAGCCGCCCTTTTTGTGCTGGGTATTGCTTAAGGCATCCTTCTGGCTCAAGCACTTCTCCTTTTTGTCCTCGCGAAAAACGTTCTTCAGAGGCAGTGGCTGGAAGGAAGGCTTTTCAGAGAAAACCCCCAGAGAATCAAGCTTGTTGAATGATTTGATTATTTCCTTCAGCTGCGGCAGAAACTCCTTTACTTCGGCTTCGGAAAGGTTAAGGCGCGCGTTTTCCGCAACTCTCAGCAGCAGCTTTTTGTCAATTTTTACCTCTGGCATCGAACCACCTTAATTCATTAGAATAAGCAAAAAAAGCAATTAAAAGGGATGGGTTTAACAGCTGGCTTAGGGCGTGATTCTGTCAGGGTCTCTCGGGAGAAGCACGGCTTCCCTTATGTTGTCAAACTTGAACAGCCGCTGGATTAATCGGTCCAGACCAAATCCCACGCCCCCGTGAGGCGGCGCCCCGAACCTAAAAAGCTCGGCGTAGAATCCCATCTCGTCCAAGTCAACGCCCTTTTCCGCACCCTGTTTCTTCAGAACGTCGTAGCGGTGCTCCCTCTGGCCACCTGTTGCGATCTCTACGCCATTCCAGATAAGGTCAAAGGCGTCAGTTGTCTTGCCGCCCTCTGAATAGAAATGGTAAAAGGGCCTTTTTGAAACAGGGTAGTGCGTAATAAAGATGAATTCCTCGCCAAACTTTTCTTTGGCTATCTCCCCAACCATTCTCTCGGCCTCTGCATCAAAATCGTCTTCCTCCGGAATCCTCTTGCCCTTTTCAGCAAGCCATTTCTTAACCTCAGGCATCTTAAAGCGCGGGATCTTTTTTGGAACCTTTATTTCAAGGTCCCAGAGCGCAAGCTCTTCCTTGCAGTCTTCTTTAACCCTTTTCAGCACAAACTTCAGCATGCTCTCAATTACGTCCATTATGTCCCCAGTGTCCTTGATAAAACCCATTTCAAAGTCAACACCAGTGAACTCTGTTTGGTGCCTTGGGGTGTTTGAATTCTCAGCACGGAAGACAGGTGCTATCTCGTAAACATTTTCAAATCCCGCACAGACCATTGTCTGCTTGTAGAGCTGCGGACTCTGTGAGAGAAAGGCCTCCTTGTCAAAATAAACAACCGGGAAGAGCTCTGAACCGCTTTCAGCGCCGGCAGAAGTTATTTTTGGTGTGTTAATGTTCACAAACCCTTCCTTGTCAAAGAAGTCAACAAGTGCCTTGTAGAACTTTGAGCGAACCTTGAAAATGGCCAGGCTTTTGGGATTTCTCAAATCCAAAAACCGGTGATCCAAACGCTTGCTCAAGTCTGTTTCAATTTTGCCGGAGGTGTCAATTGGCGTTGGCGCGTCAGCCTTGTTGATTATTTCAAGCCTTTCAGGAATTATCTCAACCCCGCCAGGAGCCTGCTTTGCCCCCTTTACCTGGCCTTCAGCAGAAACAACGGTTTCCTTTGTAAGCGAGTCGGCAACCTTCATTACCTCGTCTGGAACCTTTTCCTTTGGAAGGGTAAGTTGCACAATTCCTGTCTTGTCCTTCAGGATAAGGAACTTCAGTTTCCCAAGGTCGCGAATTTCGTGAATCCAGCCGGCCACAAAAACCCTCTTGCCGTCATGGTCCTTTACCTCATTAGTGTGTATTCTGTCCACTTCAACACCAGCAGCTAAAATTGGACAAAAAAACGGTTATAAAACTACTCTTTTTGAGCGAAAAAAGGAATTTTGGGAAAAGAAATAAATTGTAATGGGAGGCAAGTAAAGGCCAAAAGTAATAACCCTTTAAATAATTATTTAAGAGTTAATAATACGGGGGCGAGGATGAAAAAAGCGTTAATTACCGGGATCACCGGGCAGGACGGATCTTATCTCACGGAATTCCTTTTATCCAAAAGATATGAGGTTCACGGCATTATTAGAAAGGCCTCAACATTTAACACTCAAAGACTGGACCATATTTATGTTGACCCGCACACCCCAAATGCCCGACTTTTCCTACATTATGGCGACCTTTCAAACTCTGAACAAATCCATAACAGCATTTACAATATTAGGCCTAACGAGGTCTATCACTTAGGCGCCCAAAGCCATGTGAAAGTGAGCTTTGACATGCCGGAATATACCGGCAATATTACCGGATTGGGCACGACAAGAATTTTGGAAGCAATCTTAAGAAGCAACAATGACGTAAAATTCTATCAGGCCTCAAGCAGTGAAATGTTTGGACGCTCGCCCCCTCCACAAAATGAGAAAACGCAGTTTAATCCCATAAGCCCTTATGGGGCTGCGAAAGTATATGCCTATTGGATGACAATAAATTACAGGGAAGCGCGCAACCTCTTTGCATGCAACGGCATTTTGTTCAACCACGAGTCCCCGCGAAGGGGCGAAGTCTTTGTGACAAGAAAGATTACAAGAGCTTTAGTAAATATTATCGCTGGCAAACAGAAAAAGGTTTTTCTGGGCAATCTAAAAGCAAAAAGGGATTGGGGCTTTGCTCCCGAATACGTTGAAGCGATGTGGAAAATGATGCAGAAAGACAAGGCAAGGGATTACATACTTGGAACAGGCGAATCGCATTCAGTTGGAGAATTTCTTGAGGCTGCTTTTGGTTATGCCGGACTGGACTACAAGAAACATATGGGAATTGACAAAAGATACCTTAGGCCGGCTGATGTAAACTCCTTGATTGCGGATTGCGGCAAAGCCAGGGTGGAATTAGACTGGCAGCCAAAGGTTGGATTTAATGATCTGGTAAAAATAATGGTTGACGCAGAAATGCGAAAGAGCGGCCTAGATCCGATTGGGGAAGGCGATGATATTCTGCGAAAAAAGTTTCCCGGCAGATGGTGGGGCGTAGATTAAAGTGACTTTTTGGGAAGAAAAAAGTATTCTTGTAACCGGTGGCAGCGGCTTTTTGGGCTCATACGTTGTAGAAAAACTAAAGGGAAAAAACTGCAAAAACATTTTTGTTCCCAGAAGCAAAGACTATGACCTGGTTCAAATTGATTCGGTCAAGCAGTTGTACAAGGATTCCAAACCGGATATTGTGATACACCTAGCTGCAAAAGTTGGCGGAATAGGTGCAAACAAAGAAAAACCGGGCGAGTTCTTTTACGATAACCTTATGATGGGCGTGCAAATGATTGAAGAAGGCCGAAAATTCGGTGTTGAAAAATTCGTTGCTGTTGGAACAATCTGTAGCTACCCTAAGTTTGCGGTCGTGCCATTTAAAGAAGAGGAATTGTGGAACGGCTATCCTGAGGAAACAAACGCACCCTATGGTCTGGCAAAAAAAATGCTTCTTGTTCAGTCACAAAGCTATAGGCAGCAATACGGCTTTAACTCAATATTTTTGATGCCAGTGAACCTCTACGGGCCGGGAGACAACTTCAACCAAGAAAGTTCCCATGTAATA
>JAFCCZ010000003.1 GCA_017609945.1 Candidatus Iainarchaeum sp. | reverse complement strand
AGTGAGTGAAACTCGTTGCGAGAGTGGTTTAATTTGGAGATTGGCGGCTTTAAAGTAGGGGACTACGCGGTAAAGGAAGAGGGCAACAAAAGGCACTTGCTCTTTGACTGCCGCAACTGTGTTTACGGAACATCGGTTGCAGACGACCCTGCCTGCAGATACCATATTATCAGCGTGCTTGGAGAGGTTGAAGCAGACCTAATTGTCCTGGCGGATGTATATGAAAGGGTTTACGACGAAGAGCAAACCAAAATGCTTGCGGAGATTGCCGAGCTCAGACAAAAGTTTAACATAGAGAGCGTTTGGAGCTACAAGCATTTGGGGGGGAAAAGCGAGGACTGCGAGCAGTACTTTTCGACAAGGCACGACATGGTTGTGAAGATTGCCCACGACCTGATCACCTTTGACCCGGTAATGGCTTACCTTACCCTTTTGCAGGAACTGAAGCTTGAGCAATCCAAAATTTCTGAGTCAGGGAACGAGTATAGCAAGTGCACTCAAACATACATCAACACTCTGGAGCACTTGAAGAACGGCTTTGAGAGTACGGCTATGATGAACCAAACCAAAAACTTTCTCTCAAGGATGCGGACAGTGCCTGACTCACGCAAGATATACCACTCGCTTTTTGAGGTAGAGGTTAAGCCGTCCTTCATTGGGTCAAGGCTGCTGTTTAAGGATATGGAAAAGCTTGAGCTTCTGGACGAGTACTCCATAAAGCAGTCCACCGTACAAGTGTTCAAGCATCCGAGCAAGACCGAAAACATGTACTTTATCAACCCGCCTGAATACACCCTTTCACCGGACAAGTACTTTGTGATGTCCAAAACAAGGGAGGTTGTTGCAGGCTACAAGCCGGGCAAGACAAGTCTGAGTACTGTTGCAAAGAGCCGGAGCTACTTTGAAAGGGTTTACGAGTCAACAATCAAGGACGTTGCAAGGCAGAACAATATAAATCTATCACACAAGGAGATCTCAGAGCTTGCGGAGGTTGTTGCAAGGTACACTGTTGGCTACGGAATCCTTGAGCTGCTTTTGAGCGACAGGCACCTTACAGATGTCTTCCTTGACGCGCCAATCGGCCAGAAGCCGATTTACGTTGTACACTCTGACTTTGGGCAGTGCCAGACAAACATCCTTTACACAGAGGGCGAGGCAAACTCGCTTTCCAGCAAACTTAGGGCAATGTCCGGCAGGCCGTTTGACGAGGCGCACCCGGTTCTTGACTATGATTTGCCTGACATTGATACAAGGGTTGCGGCAATCGGGCCGCCGCTCTCGCCGGACGGAATAGCCTTTGCGTTCAGGCTGCACAAGATAACCCCGTGGACTTTGCCGCAGTTCATTGACGTTGACTTCCTTAACCCGCTTGCCGCAGGCCTAATGTCCTTCCTAGTAGACCAGCAGGCTACAATGATTATAACGGGAAGCCGCGGAAGCGGAAAAACTTCCCTGCTTGGAAGCTGCATGCTTGAAATCCTGCAGAACACGAGAATTATTGTGCAGGAAGACACTTTGGAGATCCCGGTTCCCTACATGAAAAAGATTGGCTACAACGTGCAGAGGCTGAAGACAAGGTCCCCAATCAGCGTGAGCAAAACCGAGAGCGAGGTCTCTCCAGCCGAATCATTGAGAACTGCTCTGAGGCTTGGGGACAGCGCGCTGGTTTTGGGAGAGGTGCGAAGCAAGGAGGCAAAGGTTTTGTACGAGGCAATGCGAATCGGGGCGGCCGGAAACATAGTTATTGGAACAATTCACGGGGATTCTGCCTACAGCGTGTGGGACAGGGTTGTAAACGATTTGGAGGTTCCAAACACAAGTTTTAAGGCAACCGACATAGTTGTCGTTGCCCGCCCGATAAGATTTTCTGGGTCTCTCAAGAGGCACAGGAGGGTTGTGCAGGTCACTGAGGTAAAAAAGCACTGGATTGAGGACCCGGAAAGGGAAGGCGGCTTGCTTGACCTGATGCTCTACGACGCAAAAAAGGACACTCTTGAGCTGATGGAGGACAATTTGAAGGAATCCGAGCTGTTTGAAAAAATCAGCCGAATAAGCGGCCTGACTATGAAGCAAATCTGGGAGGACATCAGGATGAGGGGCAATGCAAAGGCCTTCCTTGTTGAGATAAAGCGAGAGAACAAGCTCCCGCTGTTGCTTGAGGCAGAAAACAGTTCCATTGCAAACAACCGGCTTATCCTGTTCAAGGAGGAACAGCTTACTGAATCCGGCAAAATCGATTACGAGGACGTTTTGGGTAAGTGGAAGTACTGGGTTAAAAACAGTCTTGTTCCCAACGTCCAGAAAAAATCTTGAATTGGTTCACCATGGCCGTGAGAAGAAAGCGAAGGCGGGAAATAAGCCCTGGCGAGCTCTACAAGGAGATTGCCGTTTCAAGGGATGATTTTGATAAGGGGGAGGGAAAGCTCATAAAAAGGCAGCTGCACCCCTTTGTAAAATTATGCAAGTCAGTTCACAAACGGTTTCCATCGCTTGGGAAGGGAGCAAAATTTGAGGAAGACTACAGGCACGCCGTGGATTTTCTGGACTGGGAACTTAAGCCAGAGGAGTTTGCTGCAACCGCAAAGTTTGTGCTAATCGCAGGAATTATTTTAGGAGTTGTTTTTTCCCTGGCCATAAGCGCTTCGCCGCTTGGAGAGATTGTAGGCGACTTTATTGGGACGGAACAGCTTGTGATGATTTACCTGTTTGCCCCCTTCCTGGTAATTGCGCTGCTTGCGACAAACTACGTGCAAGGCTACCCAATCTCAGCGGCGCGGGCCGAGCAGACAAGGGCACTGACCTATGTTCCGGAAATGGTTGGCTATATGATAATGTCAATGAAGCTTGTTCCAAATTTGGAGAAGGCGGTTGAGTTTGCGGCAGACCACGGGACAGGAAAGATTGCCGATGATTTCAAAAGGGTTATCTGGGACACGAACATTGGGGTTTACAACACCCTCAGTGAGGGCCTTGATTCGCTTGCATACCGCTGGGGGAAGTACAGCGACGAATTCAAGCATGCGCTGATGATGATCAGGGCTTCCGTGCTGGAGAACACCGAAGCCAAGAGATACCAGATTCTTGACAAGACAATGACAACGATCCTTGTAAGCATCAGGGAAAAGATGGAGGCCTACGCAAGAGAGCTCTCCGAGCCAAGCGTGCTGCTCTTCTACATGGGGGTGCTCCTGCCCCTTATCCTAATAATTGTCCTGCCTGTGGGAAGCGCGTTCTCCGGAACTGCAATGGCCACGCCTCCAATTCTGATTGGAATTTACAACATCATAATCCCTGTCACCACCCTTCTTTTTGCCAGAAGCGTTTTGAGCAAGAGGCCTCCGACAAAGAGTTCGCCGGTTATTCCTGACAACTTCCCCGGCCTGCCCCCAAAGTACAAGGCAAGGATTGGCAATTCGCTGATTGACATAAGGCTAATGATTGT
The DNA here is from genome assembly GCA_017609945.1 of Candidatus Iainarchaeum sp. Lineage (GTDB taxonomy): Archaea > Iainarchaeota > Iainarchaeia > Iainarchaeales > JAFCCZ01. The sequence goes on along the minus strand of JAFCCZ010000003.1, from coordinate 28,407 downwards.
TTTGCTGGTTGTTGTGGGCGTGTTTGGAAGCGTTATGCTTTCGGCAGAGGGGATTCCGCCAAAAAGCATGCTTTCCCGGGGTGATTCCCAGATACTGTCAAGCGACCCCTCACTCAAAGAGCTTCTTAGTGGGGCAAACCTGCCCGAAAACCATTTTGACGACGGCGGGCCGCTTGAAACCCAACTAATCGCAAGGCTTGGCCAGGAAGAGGGGCGGGCAGAATTTGTGAGTACGCGGGACGAGTTTTTCCTGGACCCGAAAAATGACATCACACCCTACAACCTGATATTTGGAGTTGTTTTAACGATCTCCCTGTGCTTCTTTATATACCTCCATTTCACAAACATCTACAAAAGGCGAGCGCAAATAGTTATTGAGAAAATGGAGGGTGAGTTCAAGGACAGCCTTTACATTCTTGCCTCAAGGCTTGGGGAAAACAAGCCTGTTGAGGAAGCCCTAAAGCACACCAAAAATTTTCTTCCAGGGTTTGAGATTTCAAAAAGGGTTTTTGCAAAGACCGTTGAAAACATTGAGCTTCTTGGAATGCCGCTTGAGCTAGCGGTATTTGACAAAAATTACGGAAGCCTTAGGAACATTCCGTCAAGGATTATAATAACGGGAATGCGCATTCTGGTTGACTCAGTAAAGCTTGGCGTAAACGTTGCCGCAAGAACAATTATTTCGCTCAGCCTCCAACTTGGGAACAGCGAGAAAGTCAATCGCGATCTGAAGACAATGATTTCGGACACAACAAGTATGATGAGGACAATGAGCATATTCATCGCGCCGATTGTTTTGGGCATAACAACTTCCCTGCAGAAGGTTGTGATGATGACCATGCAGGCAATCCAGTCAAGCGGTACCGAAAACACTCTCAAGGACATTGGAAGTGTTTCCAGCGGAATTCCGGGCGGAGTAAATTTAAGCGGCCTGACCGATAGCACAAGCATGTTCTCCTTTGATAAGGGGGCGCAGGCAAGCCTTGTTACGCCCTGGCAGTTCCTGATAATCGTTGCGGTTTACGTGCTTGAACTAGTGTTCATAATGGTTTACTTCAGCAGCAAGATAGAGGACGACAACGATGTGCTGTTCAGGCTGAACCTTGCAAAGGCCCTGCCGATTGCAACAACTGTTTTCCTTGTTGCGGTAATTGCGTCCTCAACAATTGTTGGAAACTTTATGGGATAGTGAAACAATGAACAGGCGCGGGCAGGAATTTTCGGGGTTCAGGCTTTTGATTGACGCAATCCTCGTTCTGATGATTCTTGTTGTCATAATGGGAATTCTTGGATGGGTTGAGAGCCTGCGATTCCAAATGAGCGAGCAAAGGCTGTTTGACGGATTCGATAAGGCGGTTAATTCGCCGAACGGGAAGGTAGTCCTTGAAAAAAACATCAGCATCCGGGAGGGGATAATTTTCCTTACCGGGGGCTTTGAAAGGCCTGGCATTGAAAAGAAATGCATAAAATTTGAGGCCCTTGACGTAAGGGCGTTTGTGTTAAGCAACCAGCAAAGGCAGCTTGAGGTTACAAGCAATATGATGGTGGACATGTACTACAGGTGCATCAGAAACCTTGGCGGCGCGAACTGCATTGTGGAATGCGACACCTGCTGTGAGATCTCGTTTGGAAAAGAGTTTGAGACATCTTGGTGATTAGCTTGCGGTCAAAAAAGCTTTTGGTACTCCTTAAACGCTTCCCAGGATTTCTTTGGCAGAAACTGCCTTATGTTCTCCGGGCTCTTGGACAAGGCCTTGAGCAGGCGCAGGTTGTTCTCGTAACCAATAACTTCGTCCGCCAAATCCTTTGAAATGCTGTGCGGATTTCTGTCCTGAAGAACGCTTGGCCTGCCGTAAACGACCTTATGGCCAACGGCCTCCAGGTAATAGGCGCCCCAAATGTCATCCATTCTTCCGATGTGCGGAAACATAAAATAGTGCTTTAGGGCCTTTCTTGAAATAAACGTGTTCTGTGAATTAAAGGGGGAGAACGCGTTTGAAGCCATTGGAAAATACTTTGCTTCAAAGTTGCATTGAACATCATGTTCCAGCCTGCACACCGCGTCAATGTCCGGGCTTCCGTTCCAAAAATCGGCCTGCACATCCGGCCGCAGCACTTTCTTTTCAGGGTTGGAATAGGCCTTGCCTCTTTGGGAAAGCAGCTGTAACGGGAACCCCCTGTGCCACAGGTTCTTGTAGTTGGTTGCGCCAACCGGGTCAAAGCAAATCAACCCGGTGGAGTAATAGTTTACCTCGGCCTTTTTTCCGAGCAGGATATTTTTGCCCCATTCCTTATTGGGAATATTGTCGTCGTCAACGGTCGCAATCACTTCCGCGCCCAGCCGGTGTGCCTCAGCAAACCCGATGTTTCTTCTCTGGACACAATTCCAGCCAATTAGCTTGCTCAATTTGGGGTACTCCTTTTTCTGGGACTTGGGGCCAAGGTAGACGCAGTCAAGTTTCTCAAATTCCCTGTGCGGTGTTTTCGTGTCCCCAACAACAATGAGCTTCCAGCCCCCCATCTGGGAGAATTTCTGCAATGCCTCAGAAACCCTGTTTACGGTTGTAGTAACAATTATTTTCTTCATTTTTGTCGACCGGCCAAACTGCCCTTCCCGCTTAAATGCCGCAGGAGTATTATATTTAAATCTTATTAACTTGGCTTGGGCGCTGGATTTAAATACTTCCTTGCATTTCCTTTAATGAACGATATATTGTTCATTTATATACTATATATAATATATAGCGCGGTAATTGAAAAGGCCCTGGCAGGGGAGTTTTAATAAAGGAGTTTATGCATTAATTAAAATGGGGTAATAAGTGAATCTGGTGCCTGCATGATTGCGGAAAAGCTTTCAGGAATTTACGGGTCCTTGGAGGACAAATACTACGGTCTTTTGGACTTTCTTGACGCAAAAGGCGTCCCGGTTTATGTCTACAACGATTTCCTTGAGGGAAAAGGAATCCCTGCATTCCCCTTTACAGTTGCCCTGATTTTCATGGTTATTGCCGCGGCCCTTGCCATAACGTTGATTGGCACGGCAATAAACCCGACCATTTCCTTCAGCATTGAGAACCAGTTTGACGAATCAATCAGCGGAGTGCTGCTCACAATAAGCGATACAAGCGGAAGAAAGCTTGCAACCAAAACCATTGGCGATGGTGGAGAGGTGGAACTCCAGGGAATTGGAATTGGAGCAACGCTTGAAATCACCGCGCAAAAGCAGGGATACAAGGACGCAACCTACACCCTGGACATCAAAAAGGAAAAGGGAAATTTTGTCAACCTTGAGCTAGAGCTGATTGTTGAAAGCGTGAACGCCTCCCTCACCCTGGTTGACGAGGAAACAGGGGATGCGGTGGCAAACGCACACGTGCTCGGGCAGTGGAGACAGGTTTCAATTGACGAATACTCGGATGCGGCCGGTCTGGTTCCGTTGAACGGAATCCCAAGGGGCCTGCAGATAAATTTTGTGATTGAAACAGACGCATACGAAACAATTTCAGAAAATTATTCGTTTGGAGCAGGGGAAAATAGGACATTAAAGCTAAGCCCAAAGGGAATCTCACTGCAGGGCACAAGCAAGCTGCTTATTTCAATAAAGGACCAGTTAGGAAACGCAATAAGAAACGCCAATGTTACAATAAGGAACAATATTAATGACAGCCTGATTATTGAGAACGCGATTGCCGAAGACGGTGAGTACTTCACCGACCAGATTCCAAAGGGAACAAGCATAAGGGTTGTTGTGCAAAAGGACGGTTACCTGAGGTATGACTCGCTTATTGCCCTGGAAAGCCGCACACTGAGGCTTGAGGAGGAAACCTGGTCAATTCTTCTAAAGCAGGGCGGTGAAAAGCTCACAGTCCTAACTTACGCAGAGGGAAACGTTCCGCTTGGAAACGTTGAGGTAATGCTGTTTGACCTTGAAAACAACATGATTGACTCTGAAACAACCGGCCTTGGGGGAACAGTTGGGTTTACTGACCTGAACGGGGGAGAATTTTACGTTACAGGATGGCGCGACGGGTATCTCCCAATAAGAAAGCTGGTTAATGTTGCGGAAACGGAAACAACCTCAATGGTTTTGCAGGCAAGCGACGCCACAAACAGCGTTTTCTTAGCAATCTACGTTGTTGACTCAAGCCTTGGGGCAGGAAACTCTGCAGACCTTTTCTTCTGGGAAAAGCAGGGCGAAGAGCTTTTGCCGCTTGGGATTCCCTCAAAGAGAACAGACCTGACTGGCTATGCAAGCGTCAAGTCCCCGGTTGACCTGACTGTAGCGGTGCAGGGAAAAAAGAACCTTGAAGCGGGCTGGGGTGAAAAGAATATTAGGGCAGGCGCCCTGAATGAGATACGAATTCAGCTTGAGAAAGATGTAAGCGTTGTTGAACTGTTAATTCTTGACGAGGACGGAAACCCTGTTGCCGGAGAGGTGAAAATAACTTCGCCCAACGGAGACCTGCTTTACGAGGGCCCGATAATTGACGGAAGCGTGTTCTTTGACGCGCAGGGAAACGAGCGCGTGAACCTTGAGATCACAACAGAGGACGGCAGAACCTATTCAGAACAGGCCTATGTTAAGGACAAGGAAATTGTTGAGGTAAAGCTTGGCGAGGAACAGGTTGAATCACTTGCACCGCGCATCTCCTTTGAAGGAATATTTAACAGCAGGGACGAGAAAGTTGACGCAATCTCAAAGGGAGAATACTACTGGCTGAAGTTCAGGCTTGAGCTTGCGGCCGGTACGGCAAAGGCCGGGCTGCACGTAAGGGCGGGGGAGGACTCTGTTGCATTTGTGGACTCGCAGGAGATTGGAGTTGTGGGCTTTGACGCAATAACCTCTGATTACAAATTTGGAAAGAGTTACCAGCCAACCCCAAGCCCTGGCAACGAGGGAATTGACATGCAGAACGCCGGCAGGGCGGGCGAAATGAACAAATGGCTTGAGCTATACTTTGAGAACCCAAGCGACACAGTTGTGGCAAAGGTAAAGGTAAAGGCAGAAACAACACTGCTTAAGGAAGAGGTTGAGTTCCATTACAGGGCCTGGATTGTTGCAGGAGCAAGCTATTACCGCAGCCCAGCGGATTCAGAGCTCGGCGAAGCATTGTTCTCGCAAACCAAGACCCCGCTTTACGCTGAAACAACTGTTGAAAGGGTAAGGGTTTTTGAAACGGAGGAAATAAGCTGTGAGGAAGAAATTTGCGCGTCCTACAGGTTTGTTGAAAAGGACGGGGTGTTTGTGGAGCCAGGGCAGTTCAAACCAACTTCAGGCCAAACCTATGCCCTTGAGATTGATTTGAGGGCAAAAGAGGCGCTTACCGCAACCCTGAAGATTGACACAAGCAAGACAAACCCGCTGCTGTTCTTCACAGGGCACGACATTGATTCTTTTCAAAACCTGCCTGCCGATGACGAAATAGAGCCGCTTCCCGCCAACACAGACCTCTCAGGGCAGGGCTATCTCTCAGACATTGCGATCGGCGTGCCGGACTCAGAGCTTGAAACAAACATCTACGGGTTCAAGGAAAGTGAAAATAAGCGCACCTCAATAACGGTTTCAGGAATCAGCATCCTCAAGGGCCAGCAGAGAACTGTCAGGGTTTACTTTACAACAGAAACGCCAGGGGCGGGGAGAATTTCAACCCAGGCAATTGCAGGCAACGCGGTTGTAAACAAAGACTTTTCATTTACAATCACCAAAGCAAAAGAGCTTGAGCTAAGCGTTTCGCCAAGCGAAGTTGATGTGGGGGAGGACTTCACCGCAAGGGTTGTGGAAAGCGAAACAGGGAACACTGTGGGAACCGCCACAGTGCACCTCAAGGACAAGGAGGGAAAGCTTGTCCACTCAATTGTCGGAAACAATTCAAACGGCAGGGGTCTGAACGGACAGTACGAATTCAACAACAGCTTTGACCCGGGAATTTACACCCTTGAAGCGGTTGCGGAGGGCTTCAAGCCGGCCAAGCTTGAGCTGGTGATAGCCCAGGACAAGCTGCTTGAGATAAAGCCAGAGCTTAAAATCTCAATAGAGGAAAACCAGAAGCAGGGCAGCGTTTCAACAAGCCTGAAGAACCTTTCCTCCTTTGATATTCAGGAGATTTCCTACGAGCTCATCAAGCCAGGCAATTTCCCGGACGAGTTTTACGTAACCGTTGACTTGCCGCCCTCGCTGAACGAAAGGCAGGAGGGCAGGGTCACAATAAACGTTGAAGTTGACTTGGGCGAAAACAGCGAGGAAAGCCTGCACGGAGAGCTTGAGGTTGAACTCAAGGGAACTGTTGGAGGGACCTTCCCAACCAAAACAAAGACAAGGGTAATAATTGACTACAACAAAAAGCTTGACCCAGACTGCCTGAAGTTTGACAAAAGGCAGCTCAGGATGAGGCTAATCGGCAGACCAGGCAGCACTGCCTCCGACGAGCTGGAGATTGAAAACAAGTGCGGGGAAGACGTTTCGCTCAGGGCAAAGGTTGAAAGCGGAGAAAACGACCCAAATCTGCAGCTGACCGTAAGCCAGGTCACAATCAGGGCAGGAAAAAGCGAGCGCGTCAGGATTACTGCGCTCAACAAAATTGACAGGCTTTACGCGCTAAGCAAGCCCTTCACCTTCCGGGTTACCTTTGAATCAAGCAAGGTTGCAAAAAGCCTTCCGGTAATCGTTGAGCTGTGGAACCCAAGCTACAACCTTGCGGTCCCGCCAAGCGTTGCGCTTTGGCTTGCAAGGCGCGAGTCCCAAAACATTGCAATGGACACAAGAGCACTTTACGTTACAAACACCGGGCAAGTCCCAATAACTTCGTTCAGGATGGCACTGACCGAGAGAACAATCAGGGACTATCCAGGATTGAGGGTTGACCTGCTCCCGCACTCCACTAGCTTTGCAACAATCGCGCCGGGGCAGCCGCTTTCGCCCTCAAGGTTTGTGCACGCAGAGTTTGCAAAGGGAAATCCGTTTGACAGGCCTGCGCAGACATTTGTGGAATTCAACGGGGTTGTCCTTGGAAGGCGCTATGGCATGGGCCGAACAGCTGTTGCCGTCAACTGGCAGGGCTACAACTGCCTGGTGCTGGAGGGCAAAACAGCAATGAACTATGCAAGCAAGGAAAAGTACGGAACGCAGTTTAAGGAAATAAAGCTTACAAATAACTGCCTTGACTCTGTGAGGATGCGGACAGTTGAGCCCAACTCAGTGCAGGGAAATGTGCTCTCAATCGTTCCGGGAGACATAGTAATTGAGCCAAAAACGTCAAAGGACGCAAGGCTGCAGCTTGCAATCTCCAAGGAAACAAGGTTTAGAACCATTAAGGTAAAGGCAAAGGGATTAATGGTTAGCTCACAGCAGTTCATTGAATCAAACCCCCTTGAAATAACGATTGACATTGGCGAAAAGGCCTCAACAAGCGAGGGCAAGGCCACGGTTGAGAAAGACATCAGGGTTTGCGGAACAGAAGGAACCAAAAAGGTTGCATTCCCCAAACTGAGCAGCGAGTGCTCGCAGGGATACTGTGACGCAAAGCAGGCAGCGCAGTTCATTGCAAAGGAAATAAACAACACAATCAAGAGGGCAAAGCAGAAGATTTACCGCGGCCAGAACAACGCAGGCAATTTCCCTGGCTGCAAGGACAAATCACAATGCACGTTCTCAAGTATGGGGGTCAGCCTGCAGCCAATGACCATTTTTATGCAGCTTGATTACATGGGCCCGCAGGTTCTGCTCACCGAAATGCAGAAGGGCAACTTTGACGAGCTGAAGAGCTTTTCGAACGTTGCGCAGGGCACAAAATCGCTTGAGGGAGATAACTCAAGCGACCTCTCAGGATTTGACTACGGGGTAGTGCACCTTGGAGGAACCTTCAAGGGATGCGGAAAGTACTATGTTAAAATTGACGGAGCCGCACAGGTAATAAACAACGAGATACAGCTTGAAGGGCAGAGCATGATTATTACTGTCAACCTTATCAAGGACAGGGTTGTGACGCCGGAGTGCGAGAACGCGGTGCAGAACGTTCCGAACTTCCTGCCGCTTGACGAGGGCTACACCAAAAACAGTTCAGAGATCTGGCCAGGGCTTGTGCTTGTTGAAACCAACAAGCTTGAGAAGGCAGCCAAAACGTTTGCGAAAACTCTTTTCAAGGCAGAGGAGGAAAGGATTGTTAACTCAAGGCAGAACAACAACTTAAAGCTTGTGCTTGGCCAGGTTGACGGAGGTCTTATGAAGATCTCTGTTGAGGGCGCGGGAAACAGCGACGAGCCAAAGCTTGTTATAGTGCACATTGCGGACATTGCCGAATCCGAAATTGACAAAGTTGCAAAGGAAGCGGCAGAGGCCGTCTCCGCACTGAAAAGCGGAATAGTTAAGGGCTGCATTGACCCAAACGACCCCTCGCTCTACTTTATCATTGAGGAGACAGAATTCATTGACAAACTCTACGGAAAGCTTGAGATAGTCTCAGACCAGGAAGCCGTCAAGATTAACACCCAGGAAAAGTGCATTGACTTTAACGTAACCAGAAGCGTTGCGGACACAGTCAAATTCAGAACAGACTTTGCTGAGACTGTAAAGGGCAAGTCCAAAACGGGAATTGAAGCAGTCAGAATAAGGGACAGGAAAGGCAACCTTGTCAGGGAAGAGCTTGTTAACGGAACGGTTTCAAAGGACGGCCAGGTAAAGCTCGCTCAGCCAAAGAAGAGGGGCGGGGAAGTTGACAAGAAAAAGCTCTTCATTGCGCAGATGAAGCTCTGTGTTGACGGAGACAACTTCTTTGCGCTTGCGCCGGAGAACACTTCACAGGTAAAGGTCTGGGCAACCAGCACAAACACCAAGATTGCCAACCGCGAGACAGACCCGCCGCTTGAGGTAAAGATCCAGGCATGCGGAATACACCCATATGACCTGTTTGAAAAGCTTGCCGGCAAAAAGCCCGGAACATACTATGCAACAATTGGCTGGAGGGCACCGCCTGACAAAATCAGGCTGCAGGACATACTGCGCGCGCTGCAGGAAAAAAAGGTGTTTGACCATCTTGACAAGATCGTTACATCCAAAGAGGGAATTTCACCAGCCCTTGACCAGCAGAAAGTCTGGCGGGACGAGATGTCTTCCTCAAGGCTTTCCGGGATTGCCTGGTGGACTGTGAGCTGTTCAGTTGCAGATGGGATAGCCTCATCCACAAAATATTTGGGGGCCGGCGCTCTCGCAGCAGCAATCAATGTCTTTGCTGATTGCATTGTTCCAGGTGGGTATATGGCAATGCAGGAAACAGACTGGGGTAGAAGGGTTTCGTCGGCAGTTGCAGGATTCTTTGGGGGCATAGTGGATTGGTTTAGCGGAGAATATGACCCAGATAAGATTACACAACAGGGTGCAGGAGAGGGAAACTCAACAAAGGCCAGACTCAATAGATCATATGAGGAACTTAAGGAAGAGCAAGAAAAATGGCTGGCTGGATCCGGACTTGGATACCTGAAAGCAGGGGCTATTTCCGGCGGCGTGAGAAGGATAGGTGTCTTTGGAAGCGCGGCAATTGAAGGCGGTGGCATGATAAGAAGTGCAAGGGCAGCCACTAAAGCGGCGGACGCCTATGCAAAGTATCTGGGCGAAGAAACGGCAAAGAAGATGTTTTCAAAAACAGCAAACCCAGCACTTTACAAGACGGCCGTTGCAGACCTCACCGCAAAATTCAGGGCCCCCCTTAGAACCGAATTTGCAGACGCGGTGGCAAGAGGCGGCGCCCAGAGCATTGATGATCTAACCGCGATCGCGACCATAAGGGCAATTCCACAAGTGGTTGACGACCTGCCCTCTACCTTTATTAACACAATAAGGGGCAGTGGGACTCCAGCATCAGCGATTCTTCCGGATTCAGAAATCGGAAGAATGCTGCAGGCCGGGGGAATTGTGGACACCTCAGATTTGGCAAGAGCTTCGGGCCAAATGGGGGATAACTTAATTGGTGAAATTTCAAATACTGCTGGGGGGTCATATACAGGTAATATTCACTATAAGCCCGATCTATCAGGTACCGGGACACCCCTGCTACAAACAGGGTCTAATCCTGCTTTCGCCAATCCTTTGGCGAACGACGCAGTGGACGCCTTGAAGATCAACCTTGGGCCAGACAAGTTTGATGACTTGGTCACGAAAGCAGGCTACACCGGTGCTACAGGTGAGGCCAGAGAAACGGCGTTTAGAGCGGCTCTGAGAACACAAATGCAAAAAGAAACAAGGCAGATTGCTAAGGGCATAGGGCCGACAATTGGTCAAGTGCCAGATGCTATTCCGGCTGGGACAATTATTAACCCAGCCACAGGACAGCCATACGCACAGGCAATGCAAGGGACTAAGAATGTTGTAACCGGGCCAGCAGCAATGACTGCTGATGATTCAGTCACTGCCGTAAAGAGAGCCCTAAAAAACCTTGACACGCCCAGTGGGGCAAAACTTGCCAGCACTTACGCGGACGACGCAATTGATGATATAGTAAAGTTGGGAATAAGAGATGTGGCAAGAGAAACTGCGGAGGCAGGTACAACCGCGCTGGCGAAGTCCGTTCCCCCGGGGAAAATTGCGTCAATACTTAAAGGCCTCTTCACTTGGAATTTCCTGAAAAGCTTGCTGAAGGGCGTTGGGGTTGCCGGCGCAGGGCAGCTTGGCGGCTATATTGGCTCAAGGATTTACTGGGAAGGGATTTTTGAAGACCCGGTGGCAAATCCGGAAGTTGGAAAGCTCGGCATTAGCACCGGAGTAACCGGCGATGGCAAGGACAATGACAATGACGGAAGCATTGACGAAGAGGTCTGCGATGGGGTTGACAATGACGGTGACAAGCTGGTTGACGAAGACTGCGGGGACACCTTTGACAGGGATTTGCATAATGGAATGACCTACAGGATTGACATTGAGGAAAGGGGGCCGCACAATATTACCTGGGATATCAAAAAGGTTGTTGAGGGCGGGGGCCCGCTTGGCTTTGACACGATGGACAGGCTTTTGAGGGAAGAGAAGGCAACCGTGATAGAGGGAGACTGCGACGGCAAGTTTGCACAGCGCGGGGTGCAGGAGATTTTCGGCCCGTACATTATAAGTCCTGAAAACGCAAAGTTTGTCGGGCTGGATAATGCCCTGTTCTACCTAAAGCCGGTTAACAACGAAATAATCCTAAATGCTGCAGACAGTCACAAGCTTGGGCTGGCTGAATTGCTTGCGGCAATCTTTGAGTCAAATGCCCACAGGAAACCCGACGTGAAAGAGCAGGTAAACCTTGTAGCGGAAGAGCTCTCAAAGACCGACCTTGAAAGGTTTGCAAAAGCCCACAAGCTTGACCCAAAGACTGTGAAAAAGACAGCTGAAAACTGGAGCAAGCTGCCGACGATTGCGAAAGAGTGATTCAATTGGATTCCAAGGGCTTCAATCTTTTTACCGCATTGGTTTCCTTTCTGCTGATTGCCCTGAGTGTTTTGCTGATTAACGGGATGATCCAGAGCGAACGGTCCGCCTCCACCAGAATCTCGCAGGAGCAAAGAATGGCCGAGCTTCAGGCCGTTGCAGACATCTCAAGGTCTGACGCAATACAGGTTTTCAACTACAGTTTGAGAAAGACTATTGAGGACTGGATGACTGACAAGAACACAGGCGGAATTACCCTGGACTTTATGCAGGACAGGGAGTGGGACGACATTAAGCGAAAGTTTGCCGAGGCAAAGTTTGGGGGCACGGAGGGCGGCAGGCAGTTTGCAGAGTTTACCTCTGCAAGCCTTCAGGCAATCTTTTTCGGGGAGGGAAGCTTTGGAAGCTACTCAATTTCAATTGAGGGAGAGGAAACCTTTGAAGAGATGCTCTACGAGCTGACAAAAAAGAGCGTGGAGGACGACGACTTTTTTGAGGTAATAGACTGCCCAACCGGCAACCCAAAGAATTGCGACAAGGGAACCTTTTACGTGAACCTTAAGGTGGCAAAGCTCAGCCAGGAGGAATACGAAAAACTTCCAAGGATAAGGGTAATAAACAAGTCAACAGGCGACGAAATAAAGGAAATAATTCTTCCAAGGGCCAACTTCAGGATATATGTTCCGCTGAGGGTGTTCAAGGCGATTGCCGAGGCAAGGGCCATAGCCCACTTTCCGCTGAACGGTGGAGTGATTCCACCGGGGGCCTCTGATATAGGGCTTTTCTCGCCAAACATCCACAACCAGATTGAGGAAATGGCAATTGGAATGTGCGACGAGGGATACTGCAACCCAAGGGGAAACCCTTTTACAAAGCCGGGCTCAGTGAGCTTTGCAGGGGCAAACTGTCCTGGAAACAAGACAAAGGACCAGGACGTTATTGTAAACCTCTCCGTTCCCTGGCTACCGGGCCTGACCTACAATGCAAGCGACCCGGACAGCGGGGCAGACAACAGCATGAAAAAAATCCTGAAAAAGGTTGTTAAGAAAAGAGTGTGCGATATTGCCGAAGCGTCTGTTGCAGGAGGCTGGCTTGACTCTGATCCAAACGATTCGTTTGTGCTTGTTGGCGGAAGCGAATGTGCTTACATCAGGGAGCTTGATATTACCGCATTCTCTCTCAGGTCAAAAAACCTCCCGCAGGTGGGAGACAATAGCACTCCAACAGGCACGCCTGGCGGAGGCACAGGCTATTCGTTCAATGACTGCCCAAGAACCCCTGAGAGGAAAATAGGAATTTTTGGGGACATGGAGAAGCCAGGAATTGAAACCAACCAGCTTGCGTGCTCTGGAGGCGGATCCGATTTCGGGCAGTCGCACTGCACCGAAATAGAGAAGGTGGCCGTAAAGCTCTGGTTTAAGGAGACTGACAGAACTTACATGGTTGACAAGACAGACCCAGACGACAAGATTTACAGCATAAGGCTTTTGGACAATTACTTTACGCCGTTCACGCCAAGGTGGGACCAGGGAGGAATCGGCGGGGACTGCAAGTACGGAAGCGGTCCAACAGAAACCCCCTGCAGCTTTGACAATGGATGGACCTGCGTTACACACTTTGACCAGGACTTCAAGAACGCGCTTGGCTGCGCTCCACAGTGATTGGAAAGAAAGCAAAAAGCATTTAAATAAGGAAGACCTACTCTTTAGCTGATATACGGCAGGGCATTAGATTAATAAATACAAAATGATACAATAATAGTAATTAAGTTATCAAGTGAATAAATATGGCCTTGAAGGATTATTACTTGCAAGCAGAAGACAAATACTATGCATTTATTGACTGGCTTGACAAGAAAGGCCTCTCGCTTTACCCTGCAATTGACTTCATTGAATCAAAGAACATTCCCTCTTTTCCGGTAATGGCCATTATTGCGCTGCTGATTGTTGCGGGAATTGCCTGGGTTTTGATGGGAATACTTGCACCGCAGGCAACAATTACATTTGTTGTAACAGATTACGACGAGGGCTCACCGATTGAAAATGCAAGCCTGACTGTTTCATTCAACGAGCAAAGCTTTGTAATTGAAACAGACGCCGAGGGAAAGGCGGTGTTTACCTTCCCGGCGGGGGCAGAGGTAACAGTGGTTGCGGAAAAGCAAGGCTATGAACAGGCAACCAAAGAATTTGACGCAAAAACCTCAATTGAAAAGGCCATTTCTCTCTCCAAAGAGATTGCAATCCTCTCAAAAACAATCCAGCTGATGGACAGGCAAACCAGTTCACTGCTCCAAAAGCCGGTAACCCTGAACTTCAGCTGCTCAAACCCTGAAAGCGACTTCTCAGAGCAAAAAAGCACAAGCAACGGAGAAATAGAGCTTGATGTTCCGGCAAACTGCGGAAACCTGCTTGCAAGCCCGGTCTCAGGATTTAGCATTGAGAACGGCGTGATAAACCTTGACGATGCCGTTCCACAGCTTTTGCTGCAGGAGGAGGAAACCGAAACAGGAACTATTTCCGTTTACGTGAAGGATGTGGACGCGGACAGCATTTCCGGTGCAACAGTAATCTTAATGAGAATTGAGGGAATTGAGCAGACAGAGCAGCAGATGGAGTACACAAGCGATTCAGGTGCCGCGGTGTTTAGCGAGGTTCCAACAGGAAAATACTACATTATTGCAAGGGACAGGCAGGGAAGATACGCTGACTACGACAGCAGCATGATAAACGATGTAAAGGATTTGACAAAGGACTCCTCAATTGAATTCCAAGCAGTGCTTGAGGCAAGCGTTGCAGGCACAATAAAGGTTCTGGTAAAGGACTCCACAACAAATCAGCCGATTGAGGGAGCAGAGGTTGTACTGAAGAAAAGCAACACCCAGAGGGGGGTTGAGCAAACAGATGACCAGGGAAAGGCAATATTTGATGTCCCGGAAAACCTTGCGTTTGATTTGGAGATAAACCACCCCGGCTACATTATTGCAACCGTAAGCGGGGTCTCCCCTGGAGAAAGCTTCAACCAGGTATTACTTGAGCCCGCCACCTCAAGCAACAGCCAGGCATTAATAGTTGAGGTAAAGGACACGAGGGGAAACCCGATTGACGGAGTAAAGCTTGTTTTGAAGAAATCCGACGGCACAATAACGGGAAGGGCCAAAACAACCGGCTTTGACGGAAAGGCAGAGTTCCCAAGCCTAGCTCTTGAAACCTACTATGTTTACGCGGCCAAAAAGGGCTTTGAGGGAAAGAACAGCAGCCCGATAACAATCCAGGCAAGGGAGGAGAACAAAATCTCAATAGTCCTGGACATCGGGTTTGGAGACCTTGAGGTATTGGTTGTAGACGACCAGGGAGAGCCGGTGCAGGGAGCCCTGGTTGAACTGCACAATATTGTTTCAGGGGAAAGGGAGGAAGAGTCCTTAACATCCCTTGATGGAATTACCGTGTTCAACACAAGGGCAGACAAAAAGGTTTTCTTCAGAGTGGATGCGGAGGGATTCCTGCCCTACAACACTTCAGGATTAAGCCCTGACCCAAACGCAAAGCTTGTGAAGAAAGTTACCCTTGTAAAGGCAGCCCCAAAGCTTGAGGTAGAGCTGTTAGGGCTTTTCATAAACGAGGAGAAAACTTTTGGAAGGACTATTGCCGCAGGGCAAAGCTATAAGGCAAAGCTCCTGCTGAAGATTCCAAAGGACAGCCGCTTTAACTCTGCCGGAATCCACGTCAGAACAGGCGGCTCCAAGGACGGAAGGATTAACATAATGGAAGAAGACGACCTCTACATCAAGGAAGTAGCGGCCTCAACCCTCAACATTAAGAAGGGAACATCCTACAGCCCACCAACCGGGTATGCAGAGGACAGCAAGCACCTGACCGTTGGAAACAGCAAGTGGGCAAGCGTTGAGTGGAAGAACGTTTCATACGGGGTGTACGAGCTTGAGGCAGACATCCAAATAAAGGGCGATATCCCAATGCAGTCACAGCTGCAGGTTGCATACAGGGGCTGGGGCAAAACAGGGGCATATGTCAGGTCCCCAACAGACTCGGCGCTTGGGGCGGGAGAGGCCACAGCCAAAAAGCAGGCACTCTACGCCAACGCGGACGTTGCCACCTACACCGTCGGCCCAACAAACCTCTGCGACTCGTTCTTCTGCAAGAGCTTTACAATAGAGGACATTGCAAAAAACACAGAACTAAGGGTTGTTTCAGAGTACCCTGCCTCAATTTCAAACAGGTACAAACTGCACTTTTCAATAAACAGCGTTGGCGAAAGGCCGCAGACAAACGCAGAGCTTGAGATCGGAAGCGAGAGCGACGGCCTGCTGTTCACAAACTTTAAGATAATTGACGCCCTTGGAAGCGCTTCACAGGGAGTCGCAGACGCATACTCTGTAACAAAGCCGGTTGGAAACATCCACAAGGGAAGCGTTGTGTCGGGCTATGTGGAGTTTGCAACCGAGAAAGAGGGAAGCAACCTCCTCACAATAACGATCAAGAGCGACAAGGCCCCGGTGTTTGACGAGGCAATAAACATCAATGTTGGCGCGGCAGAACAGCTCAGCATTGACGTGATCCCAAAGGAAATCGTTCCAATGATTGACAACCTTGTTCTGGTCAGGGTAACCGACAGCAACAGCGAGGGCCTGAGTAACGCAATTGTAACGGCAACCCTTGACGACATAATTGTCTTCAGCTCGCAGACAAACGGCGAGGGAGAGGCAAGCTTTGAGCTGGAGGCACCTGCGCCAGGGCAAACCCTGAAGATTGAGGCCTCAAAGAACGGCTACAAGTCAATTGAGATGGAAATGCAGATAGACGACAGCATCCTGCTGGTTGTCCCGTCAAAGATAAGCAAAAAGCTTAACCCAATGCTTTCAGAGCACGAGTTTGGGCTGCTGCTGAGCAATATGACGGTTGCAGACCTCAAACTAACCGAGGCAAGAATAAGCAGCGACTTCCGGGGCCTTG
The DNA here is from genome assembly GCA_017609945.1 of Candidatus Iainarchaeum sp. Taxonomy (GTDB): domain Archaea; phylum Iainarchaeota; class Iainarchaeia; order Iainarchaeales; genus JAFCCZ01. The sequence goes on along the minus strand of JAFCCZ010000003.1, from coordinate 12,048 downwards.
TTGAATTCTTCTTTGACGGGGAGGTTGAAAAGGACATTCCGGTTAACACTGACTCAAACCTATTCATTACCATAAAGCTAACCGACAAGGGAATGCTGATTGAAAAGCCTGAAACCCTCAGCGGGGCAATAACCTTCTACACCAAAATAAAGGACGTTGACAGGACCTTTGTGACCGTTGTGCCCATGGAAATAAGGATTGGATTGGGTGAAAACGTTGACAACGCGGAATGCCTTGAAATAACCCCTGTTGAATGGGAAATAATCACAAGCAGCGACGCATCAAAATCCATTGAAATCAAGCTAAAGAACCAGTGCAAGGTTAACGCGGAAGAGGTGCTTCTCAGAAAGCTGCAGGTAAAAATATCAGGCAAGGAAAAGAACGCGCTGGGAACATTTAAGCTGGAGAGCAGCGACCTGCCGGGCGCGGCAACAGTAACAATTGACGAAGACTTTGAGCTGATAGTTCCAAACCTGCCGGCCGGATTTGAGGGCAGCATAGACATTGAGTTTGATCCAAAGTCGGGCATTGACAGCGAGGAAGGCGAGTTTGACATAGTGTTCAAGGCAATTAACCTTACAACAAAGGGAGAGGAAGCCATAGTTGCAAAGCTTCCAACCCAAATTTTCATAAGCGATTTGAAGAAGTGCGTAAAGGTAATCGCTCCAGAGCCAATGGAAATCCAGACAATGCCGTTTAACCTTGGAAACAGCCTGTACAACAGGCAAAACTACAACCCGTACGGCTTCTCAGGATATGGCTCTTACGGAGGCCAGTCGGGGTATGGTTCTTACGGCGGAGGTTACTCGGGCGGAAGCATGTACCCGTACGGAAACTTTGACGCACCCTACAGGACAAACTACTTTGACTCAAGGCAGGAACTCTCCTGGAAGTACGGCCTGGGAGAGAACAAGTTCAGAATTGAGAACACCTGCACCATTCCAGTGGAAATAGACCTTGAAGCAGACTCAATGATCAAAGTTGAGGAATCACAGTTCTCGCTCGAGCCGCAGAACAGCAAGGACGTTGAGGTTGAAGCAGGATACAGAATGGGCAAGTTCTCAGTAAAGGTTAAGGCAAGAACAGAGGGAAGCAAGGACAAGTTCACACAGATCGAAACGGTGGACGTTATTGTGAAGCGCCCGGACGAAATAGACAGTGACTGCATAAAGCTCTCCCCGACAAAAATTTCGCTAAACAACTTCCTTGGCAAGCCAGTGGCGGCCAAGATATACAATTACTGTTACGATATAGGGGTACTGCTTGAAAAAACAGACAGGGTAATCAAATTCAGGTGCCAACTCCCTGGAACGCCAATGAACACATTTAACATGGCCGCATCAGAAGAGCAGGGCCAAACAATCCTGTTCCAGGGCGGGGGTATGATTCCAAGCGGAGAAAGCGGAATTACCCAGGGCCAGTACGGTGGCCAGATGCAAGGCCAGTACGGCCAGGGATCTTACAATTACCCGTACGGCAACCAGCAGCAGGGCATGTTCTATCCACAGGGACAGGGGATGGTTGGGCAGGGCTCTGCAATGAGAGGATACGAGGGAGACTGCCCGCTTGTGGACGCAATATACATTGTTGGAGAAAGAAAGGAGGGCGGAGAGGAAGGCAAAACCATCCAAACCATTGAGTACGAGGTAAAGCCAAACCTCCAGTACAGAAAACAGCTCTGCCAGGGAATTGGAGACCTTCCGTTCCAAACACTCCAAGGCCTAAGGATGACTGCTTCAGCGGCATACTACAGAAGCACTGTAAGGGCAACCGCAGAAGTAAGGTACAGGGGCCCAACAGGCGGAAGCGATGTAATTTATGAGAGAGTAATGCTTGAGGACCTCTGGGGAATCGGAGAAACAATTGATGAATGCATAAAAAACACCCGCTCCGGGTTGTGCAGCGAGAAGGGAAACCCAAGCGCCTCAGCCCAATCATGCATCAACTCAGGTGCCCTGAACCTGACCGGAAGATACGGGGGAACAAAAGGATTTATACCGTCAGGGCTGTTTGTCGGCGGGATTGCAAGAATTGAGCCGGAAGAGCAGGTAATGAACATTTCACCAAGCGCCTGTGGGGCAAGAGACAGCCTTGAGCTGATTACAAGATCTTACACCGACAAGAGCGGGGTTGTACTAACCTTCAAGCCGATTTCAACAAACTGCGGCCTGTTCAGCTCTGTGTGGAACGTAGAGGTAACAATAAACAGGATGGGGATGGGCCCGGTGCAGTGCGCAAAAATCAGCACCACGCTGCTTGCAAAGGTAAAGAAGGTTAATGCCATGGGACTTGGCGCGAGCGGCAGCAGCAAGCAGGTAATGATTCCGGTAAGCGTGCTTGTCGCAAAAGAGGGCCTGGACGAAACCCAATTAAACCCGTCAAAGTGCGCCACACTCACCACAGACCCCTCAGGAAACCCACTGGGCGGCCCAGGCACAATAGCAACAGGGCCCTGGACAGGAGCAGGAAAAAAATGCGAAGTGGGGGAAACCGGGGAGGTCGAGTTCAACAAATACGGATTTGACAAGATTAGCTTTGACTGGAGCGCGGAACTGCACGATAAAGGTTACATCTGTGACGAGGTAAAGGGCAAAGACAAGAAGGGAACAGCGACCATAAACACATTCTGCGACGCATCCCAGTTTGGGCTTGAGCTGAACAAAAAAGCAAAGGAAATAACCGGCAAGATTGGTGACCAGGACGCCACCACCGGATGGAAAATTAAGTTTAACGAAAATGAGGAGAATGTAAAGGAGGCCCTGTGGCCAAAGGACAACATTGACGATTTCAAGAACACCAAGAACCTGTTCAGGTGGGCAAAGGTACAAATCAAACTGACCGATAGCATAGAGGATGGAAAGCAAACGCATCTTGTGTTCTTTGCCGACGAGGCAAACGCGGAAAAGATTCTGATTAACAAAGACGCCGAATTCACCAAAGAGGGCAAGGACAAGCTTGCGCAGGTAAAGGGCTTTACATTTAATAAAGAAAATTGGGGGGCAATTGTTGACAACACAGTTGAACTGCTCAAGATTCTGGAAGATGAGCCAGAGGGAGACGCAATAGTTGTTGAAGTGGAAAGATGGGCTGGCATCACTCAGTGGGAGAAAGAGGTTCTGAAAGCGTTTGGCCTGCTTGAGTCGGAGAAGTACATGACGCTTTACGATTTCAAGAAAATGCATGAGGCAATTGATGCAGGACTTAAAAAGCTCAGCGTGGAAGAGAGAAAAACGGCCAAATATGTGGAAGTTGAATTCCAAGAAATAGAAATTGCAAAAGTGAAAGACCGCTTGTACGAGGTGCCAATTTACACCCCACCGCCAGTTGAAACAGGGGTAATCCCAACAGAAAGCGATCCAACAAAAAGCACCCGCGGAGTTATAAAAACAGACTTCCTGAAGAAGTTCTACGCGAATATTTCCTTCCAGATTGGGGTGCTGCACAAGGAAGAGATGAGCGAAGAGCTCAAGGATAAAGTCCTGAAGGAAGCCAGGAATGTTGCAGGCATTGAAGGGAATTTGGCCGAGTGGTACTACAAAAACATTGACTTCAACGCGTTCCTCATAAAGGACGGTTACGGAAAGGAGTTCAGGGCAGACTTTGCCAAAGCATACGATAAAACTGTTATTTCCGGGTTCAAGGACTGGAAAGTTGCGGGCGAGGGCGCGAGCGACTCAAAGCTCAAGGAAGCCGGAAAGTATCCAATAATTGTCAACTACAGTTGGGCTGTGGGGAAGGAAAAGTTCACGCTTGAATTTGGAAAGGTCACAGGTCTTGCAGACCTTGACAAAGCATTTACGGAGAAGGGCAAGTCCGCGACAACGGCTTACGCAAGCAACCCGCTGTTTGACCTGCCGCTGGACGCAGGCATGAGGGACAAGGCAGGCGTTGGCAACACAGGCGGCTTTGATGCAAAGGGCTATGCAACAAACTTTGACGGGGCAACAGGCGGCTCTATATTGGGAGTTATTGCATACCAGGGAAACGAAGCAATCGGGTTCACTGGCTTTGGAGAAGCCCTTGAGTCAAGAAACTTTACTTACGGCTTCAGGTTCCAGGAAACAAAACCAGGGACCGTTGTAAGCCTGAGCGGAACTAGCTTCACTTTCAGCCCGTCGGTTCCGGCAATAATTGAGGCAGACATGACCAACAGGGGAGGCAGCGAGGGCCTGCTCTACACCCTGGATGCTACAAAGACCGGCGCAAACGAAAGCTTTGCAACAGATTCGCTGATTACGTGGAACGAAACAGGGCCGGACAGCCTGGTGCGCCCAACGACAGCAAAGACAATTCTCTCCTGCAATAATGTTAACCAGCCGTATTATGGGTTTGTAACCGATCTCAAGGAAAACAAGAAGGTTACTGGAATAGTGTACTTGCCTATTGGAAGGAACTTCAAGCTCCTGTTCCACTGCGTGCAGGGCTCAGCAATGGTTACAGCAAAGATGAATGACCAGGCAGTAATCAGGGGCCAGCGCCTTAGCGCGGGTGACTCAAGGCAAAGCATTGAGATTGCAAACTCAACGATTGTCAGAGAAAACTACACTTTCAGCAAGCTGCTTGAGGAAGTTAAGGCAGGCAAAATGTGCATCACAAAAATAAACAAGGACAGCCTTGAGCTCAAGTGGAACACCACAAAGTGGGTTGCGCCAAAAAAAAAATAACTAATTCCGGCCAGCCTGCAGCAGCGGGCGGAAGCATTTCAGACCAGGTAATAGAGCTTGTAAACCAGAGAAGGGCCGCAAGCGGAATCCGGGCGTTGGGTTGGAATTCAATTCTTACGGGTGCCGCGCAAACCCACGCAGATTATATTGCGAGCAGTGGAAGCTCGTCACTGCCCCACTCGGTTAATTCAACGGGGTTTTCGTACTGGGCGGAAAACCTTGCGCTTGTTCCGGAATCGGGAAATGTGGCCGGGCAGGCTGTTTCAAACTGGGTGGGAAGCAGCGGCCACTATGCAAACATGATGAGGGATTATGCCTACACAGGAGTTGGATTTTCGTGCAGGCAAGGCTATTGTGTTATAGTGCAGCAATTTGGCTCTTAGGAGGGGGCTGAGGCAAATTTATATAGGGGAAAAGTATTAATATACAAAGAATTAATTTATTAATTGGAAGAGATATAAGTATACTTGAGGGAATTTGCTGGAAGAGAGCCTTATGGACCTTAAAGGGATATACTATTCAATGGAGGACAGCTGGTACAGGCTTTTGGACAGAATAGACGGAAAGGTTCCGGTTTACAAGCTGATTGATCCCCTTGACAAGATTGTTCCAAGCTTTGCCCTTGTTCTGGTTTTGATTGCCCTGGTGCTGGTTTTTGGGATAGCGACAATTTTTTCAATGGTTTTTCCCTCAGACAGCATCCTCTCAATTCAGGTACTTGACCAGAATGATGTACCCCTTCCAAACGCGTCTGTAAGGATGCTGAATTTAGAGGGGGAAGAGCTTTTTTCAGGCAGCACAGATGAGCTTGGGAACCTGGCGCAGAAAAGCTTTGCGCCTGGAACAGAGCTTGAAATAGAGGTTTCAAAGGACGGATACCTTCTCTACACTGAACGGGTAACCCTTGACAGGGGCCAAACAGCCAAAAGGATTTACCTTGAGGAAACCCAGCTAAGGGAGCTCACAATTCTGCTAAAGGACGATTACAGCCAGCCAATAAGGGACGATATAACCCTGAATTTTACCTGCAAGAACCCAAACGTGCAGGCCCCAAGCAGCATAACTGTTTCAACCGGCCAAGTAACCATTATTGAGCCGGCCAACTGCAACGGCCTGATTGTAAGGGTTGAGGACGCAGAGAAGTACGATTTGGTTGACAGCATTGAGATTACCTCCGAAACCCAGACAATTTACCTTTCAGAGGTAAGGCCGGACGAGGGAACCATTAGGGTGGAACTAAGGTTCAACGGACAGCTGATTTCAGAGCTTGAAACCGTTTACCTTTACAGGGAAAACGGCGAGCTTGACGGGACAGGCCCGATTGACTCAAAAACAACCGCAAACGGAATTGCGGAATTCTCAAGGGTTCCGGGAACATACTTTGTAAAGACTGCCGGAACAGGCCGCTTTGGAAGCGCGGAAAGCATAACCTTCACGCTTTCGGCAAACGCACAGGAAACCGTTGTCCTTGAACTGGTTGAAAACATTATTGGGCACATAAAGCTCAAGATTGTAAACGCAAGAAGCGGAACGGCAATTGAAGACGCATTTGTAAGCCTCAAAATTGGGGCAGAGGACGTCGCCCCCGCAAGGACCACAGACTCGAACGGCCTGGTTGAATTTGGGGTAACACAGGACACAGAGCACACGGCAATAATTGACCACGAGGACTATTGCTATGAAACGATAAAGGTCAGCATGAGCAGCTCTGTACAGACCATAGAGCTTGAGACATACACAAGGTCATGCGGAGGCGAGCTAAAGGTAAAAGTGCTGGACCAAAGCGGAAGCACCATAAAGAACGCAACAGTTTCACTGCACAACAGCGACGGCTACTCGCTTGGGTACAGAAACAGGACAACCGACCTGAACGGAATTGGCAGATTTTCAGGGGTAAAATCAGGTGACTACAAGGCGTTTGCCTTCAAGGGCACGAGCTCCGGCTGGAGCGAAGCGGAGCACTTCATTGAGAGGGCGACCGAAAAAACAATCCTAACCGTAGTGCTGACCGTTCCAAACGGCACAATCAGGGCAAGGGTTGTTGACGAGGATGGCAACCCGCTTCAGTTTGCGCAGGTTGCGTTTGTAGAGGTTGTTGACAACAGGCCGGTTGGCGGCGGAAGCCTGCCGGTGGAGGACATCAACGGAACGGTTGATCTGGTCACAAAGGCCGACAAGAGAGTTTACATAATTGCAAGCAAGGAAGGTTACGCGAATTATACGTCTGTTCCATACACGGTTGTTCCGGAAACCGTGCAGGAGATTACCGCAGTTCTTGAAAAGGAGATTGTTTCCGGCGAAATAAAGGTAAGGTTTGTCGGAATGTTCAACGAAAGCGGAAAAACTGTTTCAGTGCTCTCCCCTGGAAAAAGATACAGGGCAAAGTTCCAGCTGGCGGTTCCGGAATTCCAGAACTATGACAGCATTGGCCTGCACATCAGGACAGGCTCCTACAAAATAATGGAGCTTGACAAGATAGTGCTGAAGGAACTGAACATTCCGGGAAGGGCAAGCGTTGTAAAGGCAACCTCCTTCAACGAAGAGAACGGGTATGAAACTGACACTGAATTTATAAGCAGTGACGAAGCCAAGTGGGCAAACATCCAGTGGGGAAGCTTTATTCCGGGAATAATTGAGGTTGAGGCAGAGGTAAGGGTTAAGGAGACCGCAAAGGTGACTGACAAGCTGCCGATCCACTACAGGGCCTGGGGGGAGGAAGACAACGAGTTTGCAAGGGACCCGATTGATGAAACGCTGGGAAACAGTTTGGGGGTTGACCAGTCACTCTACGCAAACGCCCACAGCGAAATCTACCAGGTTGGGGCGGAAACAGTCTGCGACGACAAGTTTTGCTTTTCCGCAACTATATTTGACCTGAGCGAGGACCTTGCGCAAAGCGTTACAGAGGGATACGCCGCAAGAATCTTCAGGGAATACAAGCTCAACTTTACGATTCTGAACAATTCAGAGTTTGACACAGACTCATACATTAACGCCGAAATAAGGCTTGTTAACGAAAACGACTCAATTCTGTTAAACAGCTACACCGTAACGGGAGCGCAGGGAACCGCGGTCTCAGGAAACGTTGGAGACAGCGAAACGCCATGGCTCCCAATAGGGGACCTGCTGCCAAACAGGTCAGTGAGGGTTGAAGCCAACTTTACCCCGCAAAAAACCGGATCCGCCCCGCTGCTGATTGAAATAAGGGCAGGCCAGAGAATCAGGTTCAGTAAGGTTCTGTCAATAAGCGCCTCGGCGGGAAAGCAGTTTGACGTTGTGGTAGCGCCAGAACTCCTGCCAAGCGGAATAGAGAACAAGATAACCGCAATAGTCAAGGAACAAGCCACCACCCTGGAGGTTGAAGAGGCAAGGGTAAAAATAAAGGACAAGTTTGGGGACGTTCTCGCGGAAAAGCTCACAAACAGCAAGGGAGTGGCCATTCTGACATTGCCGGCGCTCTCGCCGGGAGAAAAGCTGTTCCTGCAGGTTGAAAAATACAACTTTGAGCTCTTTGAAATGGAACTCAACGTTGACAAAAGGATTGTTGCAATAAAGCCGGCAAGGGTCGGCATTGCGCTCAACGCAAAAACAAAGACAGAGGGAGAAGCCAAATTCAGCGTTGAGAACAGGACAAGCTTTGACATTGAAATAACCGGGCTGGAGATAGAGGGCAGGTTCAAGGGGCTGCTTGACGAGGAAAGAATCCAGAACTGGCTCTACACCCTTGAAGGGGAAAAGATTAAGGCGGGAGAGGAAAAGGACTACTCGCTTAAGGCCTTCCTAAGCGACGCAGGGCAGAGAATCTCGGATGCAAGGACACTGCAGGGCACGCTAAAGCTCAAGTTTTCGGCATACCAGTCAATCTGGGAGTTTGAGGTTCCGGCAACCATCAGCATTGGATTGGGCGGAGAGGTTGACGAGCCAACCTGCTTCAACATCACGAGAAGAGAGTGGAGCGGCTTTACAGAGGGCAACCCGATTGAAATAGAGTTTGAGGTGCAGAACAACTGCAGCGTTGACAGCATACCGGTCATGCTGAGGGACATTGAGACAAAGATTTTATGGCAGGGAAACGCCGTCGGGGACTTTGAACTCAGAACAGAGCAGGCAGGAATTGAACTTAGAAGCGGATACTTTAGGAGGTTTGCGCCACAGCTTGCCCCCGGAGAATCAATCTCGGTGGTGCTGAGCTTTTCGCCGGACGCGGGAATTGACGGGCTGGCGAACGCAGAAATTGACTTCAGAGCGACAAACCCGACGGACGGAAAGAAACAGTTCCTTACAGACAAGCTTTTGGCGAAAATTACTTCAATCAACCTGATTGACTGCATCTACTTTGACAAGGACGTCGTGGTTATTGAGCCAAGGAAAAGCGGGACGTTTGGAATTGAAACAATCGGCTGCGGCGAGTCCACAACCATAAATCTTGAATCAGAGCTCACAATAAGCTCAAGCAGGCTGGTAATGCAGGCAAAGGACAGCAAGGAAATTGAGGTCCTTGCCGAGAGGAACATGCCTGGCCAGTACCCGATCCAGATTTACGCCCAGGGTAAAGACCAAACCGACGAAAAGCTAATCAAGACCGTTCGCGTGAGAATTACAAGCGGCAAGTGCCTTGACCTAACCAAATACGAGTTTGACATATTTGACAATCCGGACAACCCGTACGACGGATTCGACACAACCGAAATAATCAACAGGTGCTACGACAGGCCGGTTGAAATCACCGTTGAGTGGGACGAGCACGACTGGGGAGACGCCCTAATGATAGGCGCAATAGTCGGCCTTGTAATGGGACTCGCAGGCGGGGTAATGGCGGTCGGAGACGACAGAAGCTTCTTCACGGGAGCGGAAGATGAAGTTAAGCCAGGCGACACCGGGACAATGACAACATTCGTTGGCAAGGACGGAAAAGCGCACACCGGAAAGGTGGTTACCACCCCCGACGGCAGAACAATCTTAATTGGACCGCCAGACGCCACTGGAACCTCTCTAGTTCATAAAGAACTCAAAGACGGTAAATGGGTCAGCACAAACCCTAACTCACGACCAACAGTACCTATAAAAGACGTCAAAGCGGAACCAGCGGCAAAACCAGCTGCGGGCGCAGGCGAAGAAAGTGGTTATGCTTGGTATGACCCCAGAGGCTGGTTTGGAGGCGGTGAAAGTGCTACAGCCCCAGCAGCAGATGGCAGCACTACAACGCCGGCAGCGGGAAATCCCTATGAGTTAACAGCTGACGATTGGGCGTCCGCCGTTCCGGTAGAGGATTCGACATACCGTGGAACCATCCAAAACAGTTTAGGGGACTCGGCAGAGGTTGAAACGTTTAAGTTGGCTAATGGAAGATACGCAACAAGCATTAAGTATACAGGAGATAGGGGAGGTACCTCTTGGGCTTACAGTGACGGGTCATTTGAGACCCCCTTTGATGCGATGAGCAGTGCACAGCAAGATTATTTCAAGAAAACCGAATATTTTCCAGGCCCAAGCGGCCAGTTCGTCCTGGCTTCAGGTGGATTTGCTCAAAGTATTGGCCAGAGCATGGGGATGCAGTTGCTTGGAGGAATTGGGCGGGGAATTATGGGCCCGCCGTCGTTCGCTAGCTGGGGCCTGCAGGGACTGCTTGCCGGAACCCTCTGGGCTTACTCAGAGATGGAGGACGGGGACTTTACGTTTGTGAAGATTCTGCGCGATGTAGAGGTGCAGGAAGTTGATTTGCTGATGCCTGGGGCGGCGCTGACTGTTGAGGACGACAATGTGACCATTGAAGAGGTTCCAAGCGAGGGAATCGTGGCACAACTCCTTGACGAGTCATACGTTGAGCCAAGGGAGGACAACTCAAGGCTGAACGCTGAATACATTAGAGTTGGCCTGGTAAACGTTGACGGAATTCTGCAAAAGGACCAGTCAACCCCCCTCTACAGGAGACTGAAGATTACCACAAATACGAGTTTGACGAGGAAACCAGGCCTGACAAGATTGAGGAAAAGGAAAGGGAAGACTATATCCAGAGGTTCAGACTGCAGTTCAACTCCTTCCCGCCGATTCCGCCCGAAAGGCCCCCCAGCCCGATTCCAAACTGTAAGCTCGGTAACAGGGTTGGTGTAACCGGCAAAGCCAACGCCCCGAAGATTTTGTTCAAATGGGACTGGAGCGCTATTGACACTGACACCTGTGACGAGGGAAACCGTGACTTTGCTTACTGTGACGCGACACAGTTCAGCATAGAGGTTTTGAAGAAGGTAAACGAGCTGCGCGACTTCATTGAACTGCACAAGCCGTTCAACTGCCCAACCCCAGGAAGCGCTACCTCTGTAAAGGAGCAGCAGATGGTTTCAACCGCACACGACGTTGCGCTTACAAAGATTCAGGCAATGAGGGCCGGGCAGGACGCAAACGTGTTTGCAACAGTTGAAAGCAGTAATGGTAAGAGCATGGCGGTGGAGGTAAAGATTGATTTGAAGAATTCTGAAACAGGGGCCCTGGTAAAAAGCTGCACTCGCAATATTGAGCTTATAAGCGTGGAAACCGTGAACTGCCTGTTCACAAACGTGTCGGCTGGGGTTTATGACGCAAAAGCCAGTATTACCCCGCAGCTCTGCACCGGCTGCGAAAACAATGACCTTGACACTGATGAGATTGAAAGCCAGCTTGTGATGGGAGAACTTGGAATAGAGGAGTGCGAGCCCTACAGCACAATTAGGTTCAAGCAGTTCCTTGAGGCAACAGAGGCTGCCGGAAACGCGACCTGGTCTCAGACAGAGAAGGAAAACGTGCTAAAGCTGCTGAAATTCAACGCATTCCTGATAAAGGACGCTTACACAAACGACTTCAGGGCAGACTTTGACGAGTTCTGCAGGCACAAGAGCTTCTTTGACTGCCCAAGCTATTACCTTGACGAGGATGGTGTTGGAAAGTTGTTTGCAAGCGACGACAAGTTTGAGTTTGATTACTCGCAGAGCCCGCACGCCCCAATTGCCGCGGGGAAGTACGAGGTAAGGCTTGACATAGAGTTTGACAACGAGAACTGGAGCTTCTTTGAGGGGGGCGAGCCTGACGCAAAGGTAAAGGTTAGAATGGCCCAGCTCAGCGCCCCTGAGCCGGAGAGCCCGTTCTACTACATGCCGTTTGACGGAACAATTGGGATTGACTCAGCAAACGGAAGGCAGGGGTACGGCGTGAACTTCAGGCAGACGAGTGAGGAAACAATTAGGATAAACAACAGCACAACGCAGACTGTTATTTCAACAAACATTGCCTCAAGCACCCCTGTGTTCGGCGGCTGGATTAACGCGGGTTTCAACGACAGCTTCAGGATACTGAACATGGACAAGCGCGGAATACTGCTTGACGTGCAGGCGGGTTCTGACGAAATAAACCT
>JAFCCZ010000034.1 GCA_017609945.1 Candidatus Iainarchaeum sp. | reverse complement strand
AGTACGCCGTCATCTATTTCGTAGAGAGGGAATACGCGGGTTTGAACCGCAAGCCGGCTTAACTCAATGGCCGTGTCACTCTTGCAGTGCCAACCGACCGGGCAGACACAGTAAGCGTGCAAAAAGCTTGTGTGCTCTGTTGCAAGGGCCTTCTCCACCTTTTTTTTGAGGTCAAAAAGGTTTGCCGGCGTTACTGTTGCAACATACTTTATGCCGTGAGAGGCAACAATGAATGTAAGAGGCTTTTTTGGCTCCTGCTTTCCGTGAATCTTTTTCCCGCCAGGGCTGGTGGTTGTGGAAGCGTAGGGGAATGTTGCCCCGCTTCTTTGGACGCCGGTGTTCATGTAAGCTTCGTTGTCTGTTGCAAGGTAGGTAAATTTGTGCCCCCTTTCCAACGCGCCGCTCAACGCGCCAAACCCAATGTCAAAGGAGGCCCCGTCTCCACCAATTGCAATAATATTAATTCCCTCTCTCTTTCCCTGCGCTTTGAGGGAGGCGTCAATTCCAGAGGCAATGGCCGCAGCGTTCTCAAAGGCTCCGTGCACCCAGGGAACTCTCCAGGCACTTTGGGGATAGGGGGTTGAAACAACCTCCATGCACCCGGTCGCCTGCGTTACAATAGTGTTTGGCCCGGCAGCCTTCATAACGTGCCTTAGCACAAGGGCCTCTCCGCAGCCTGCGCAAGCCCTGTGTCCTGAGGCAAAGTACTCCGCATAATTCAATCCCTTCAATTCCTTCACAGCAACCACTCTCTTGACTGTTTTCCCTTCTCCAAATCCTTGAAAACGCCTTCAATGTGATCCAGCGTAACATCCCGCCCGCCAAGACCGGCTATATAACCGAAAACCTTTATTTTCGGGAGAGTTGAATTTATCTCTGTAAAAACAGGCCCTTCGGCCCCAAGGGAGATATGCCTGTCAAGAACCGCCAGCCCCTTCAGGGATTTAGCTGCCTTCCTCAGTGACTCAACAGGGAAAGGCCTAAAGCACCTTAGCTTGATTACTCCAACCTTTTTTCCCCTTGACCTGAGATCGCGGGCTTTTGCCTTTGCGGTTCCGCAGATGGTTCCAAGTGCAAGAATTGCGTATTCCGCATCGGCCATTTCAAACAGCTCAACCAGGCCGTCACCGTAGCTTCTCCCAAATTCCTTTGCATAATCCTTGTTTGCCTTTTCAATAACTTCAAGCGCGTTGAGCATTGAATCCTGCTGCTGCTTCTTAAGCTCCATAAAACTGTCAGGGAAACCAATGGGCCCAAATGTTTTAGGATTCTTTACGTCAAGCTTGTCCTCAATCTTGAAAGAGGGCAGAAAAGAATCAACCTTTTTTTGCGCTGGTAAGTCAACGTTTTCAAAAACATGGGTTAGGGTGAACCCGTCCAAGCACATCATTGCCGGTAGCAGAACCTTCTTGTCCTCTGCAATCTTGTAGCACTGGATTATTGTGTCAACGCACTCCTGGCTTGACTCAACATACAACTGAATCCACCCCTGGTCACGGGCTGACATGGAATCGCTGTGGTCGTTCCAAATGTTTATTGGGGCGGCAACCGCTCTGTTTGCAATCGCCATCACGGCCGGCAAGCGCATTCCGCTCAAAATTGGCAAAATCTCGTACATCAGCTCAAAGCCGTTGCTGCTTGTTGCGGTAAAGCTCCTTGAGCCCGTAAGAATTGAACCGATCATTGCGGAGGCCGCAGAGTGCTCTGACTCCACGTGAATCATTTCCGCATCCATTTCACCGTCAAAAATATAGTCCGAAATCCTTTCAGGAATGTGAGTGGACGGCGTAATCGGGTACATTGGACAAACCTTAACGCGGGAAAGTTTTGCCCCAAGCGCAACTGCTTCACTTGCCTCAATAACCAGCTTCATTTCTGCTCCAACTCCTTGCTAATCGCTTTCACGGGGCACTCCTTTACACAGGTAAGGCAGCCCTTACAGTAATCGTAATTCACCATATATTTTCCGGCCTTGTCAACAAATATTGCTGCGTCCGGGCAAACCCTCCAGCAAGTGGAACACTTAGTGCACTTTTCTTGGTCTATTACCGGGCGGAAGACGCGCCAGCTTCCGGTGTGGTAATCGGTGATATTGCCCGGGTTTCTAATAACCGCGCCACGAGTAAGCTCAATCTTTCCCTTTTTTAAGTCGCCCACGCTTTCCTTCCTCTCCACACTTGCCACTACTTCACTTCCTCACACTTGTTAAACACTACCTTGCAGGCCTCCTTGTTCAGGGCAGCAATCTTTCCCTTCGCCGCAAATCTTTCGTCAATCGCCTTGTCCAGTGCCTTGAGTGAAACCTCTCCGCTTAACGAAGCAAACGCCCCAAGGGCCGCAATGTTCACAAAAGGCTTTCCAATAACGTCCAAAGCAACCTTTGTGATGTCAATGCACTTCGTATTAAACTTCCCCAGTCCCAATTCCTTTGGGGTTTTATTGCTGTTCACAATAACCAATCCGCCCTTTTCAAGTCCCTTTGTCATGTCAAGGTCTGCCATAAGCGAGGGATCCAAAATAATCACGTAATCCGGGTTGTAAACATGCTGCCTTACGTCAATCGGACCATCGTCAATTCGTGTATAGCTCTCAATTGGTGCGCCAGTTCTCTCAACGCCAAAATTCGGGAAGGCCTGCGTAAATTTACCGTCGTGAAATGCGGCAACTGCCAGGACCTGGCTGCTTGTAACAGCCCCCTGGCCGCCCCTGCCGTGAAACCTGACTTCTTTTAGGACCATAGAATCATAAAAGAGCAGTAAACATTAAAAAAGGCAATTGCCTCAATTGTTACGTTATATGCCAAAGCTTAGATTAATCATCAGGGGGCGCGTCCAAGGGGTCGGATTTCGCTTTTTTGCATCCAGAGTAGCCAATAGCCTTGGGCTAAAGGGGTTTGTGAGAAACCTGGGCAATGGAAGCGTTGAGATTGTGGCAGAGGGCCCAAAAGAAATGCTTGAAAAGCTTCTTTCAAGGGCAAGGGATGGCCCTTCAACTGCAGAGGTTGAATCGGCAGAGGTTGAGTGGGGCAAGGAAACCAAAGAGTTTACCGCGTTTGGAGTGAAATTTTAAACTGCCTTCACTTCAAGCGTCAGCTCTTCAAAGTATTTCTCTTCTCCGCCAACTGAAAGCGAAACCCTCAGCTTGTAAGAGCCGCTGTTTATCTGCTTGTTTGGATTAGGGCGAACAATAAATGGAGCGAGATCCTGCTCTGTTCCAGGAGCCATTGCGGAAATTTTCCTTGAGTCCGGAAAAATTAACAGTTGTGAACTTCCAACCTCTTCAACCTTTACAACAACGTTTGAAAGTGTGCCAGGTTCTATATTTACCACAGTAATTCTCAAAGAAGCGCTTGACTTTTCAAAATCCGTGAGGTCCACAGGATTCGGAGAAATTGAAAGCGAAAGCGGCTTTGGCTTAAGGAACTC
The DNA here is from genome assembly GCA_017609945.1 of Candidatus Iainarchaeum sp. Taxonomy (GTDB): domain Archaea; phylum Iainarchaeota; class Iainarchaeia; order Iainarchaeales; genus JAFCCZ01. Next base: position 6,307 of record JAFCCZ010000034.1, on the reverse strand, counting down.
CGCAACGGAGAAAAGCACCGCAATTACCACAATTATTCCAACAATAGCCATCAGGGGAGCCTTTAGCTGCTTCATTGAAATATTTACAGATGGCAGGGAAAACTTGCTTTCATCGTAAATGCTCATAAGCTAAAATAAGGCCTTTCCAGTTAATAAAAGTTTTCTTCACGTGATTTCGTAGTACCTTTTAAGTTCCCATTCTGTTACCTGTGTACTGTATTCGCGCCATTCCTTTTTCTTGATTGCAATATATCTTTCAAACAGTTCCTCGCCAAGGGCCTTCCTCATCAAAGAATCCTTGCGCAACTCGTCCAAAGCACTTTTAAGTGAATCGGGCAAAGTTTCAATGCCAGCTTTCTGAATGTCACCTTCTTTAAAACTGTAAACGTCCTCTTCAAGTGGATCCACAAGCTCTGTTTCCCTTTCAATCCCCTCCAAACCGGCTTCAAGCATTACCGCAAACGCAAGATAGGGGTTGCAGCTTGGGTCAGGGCACCTAAGCTCGACCCTGGTACTTTGTTCTCTCCCAGAACTGTAGCGTGGAATCCTTATGAGCGCACTCCTGTTAATTTGGGCCCAGCAAATGTAAACCGGGGCCTCAAAACCAGGAACAAGCCTTTTGAAAGAGTTAACAGTAGGACAAAGTATTGCGGCCATTGCTTTAACGTGCGCAAGCTGGCCGGCAATAAAGTGCTTTGCAATCTTGCTCAAATTATATTTGTCGCCTTTATCGAAAAAAACATTTTTTCCTTCCTTGTTGAAAAGACTTTGGTGAACGTGCAGTCCTGTGCCATTTACTCCAAAAACAGGTTTTGGCATAAAGGTCGCGTAAAGTTCGTGAGAGTAGGCGATGTTTTTAGCGACGTGCTTAAAGGTAAAAACATTGTCCGCGGCCTTTAGCGCGGAGTCATACCTGAAGTTAATCTCATGCTGGCCAAACGCAACCTCGTGATGGGAGGTCTCAACTGTAATGCCCATAGCTTCAAGCGCGAAAATTATGTCATTTCTAACCGAGGAAGCCAAATCCCGTGGAGCAAAATCGAAGTAGCTGGCAAAATCGTGCGGAACTGGCTTCAAAGAACCTGCATTTGGCTTGAAGAGAAAAAACTCCATCTCAGGGCCAACCATAAAATCAAAACCAAGCTTTGAAGCATGTTGCAGGGCCTTCCTCAAAACATTTCTTGGGTCGCAGGATGCTTGGATCCCATTTGGGGAAAAAACATCGCAAATTATTCTTGCCGTTGCGGCGCCTTCCCCAGTCCAAGGGAGTACAGCATACGTACTTTCATCTGGCTTAAGAAACATGTCAGACTCAGCAATTCGCGCAAAGCCCTCAATACTGCTCCCGTCAAACCACATACCTCTCTCAAGGGCCTCTTTAAGCCGCTCTTTTGGGATTGTAACGCTTTTCAAACTGCCGAGAATGTCGGTAAACATCAGCTCAACAAGCTTTACTCCGTCTGCTTCAATTCGCTTAATCAAACCATCAGTCAAAACAAACCACCAAAGAACAAGAGATTGTGGACAAATATAAACTTTGTTCAAAAAACCCTAAACAAATTTCCAAAAAACAGCTAAATCTTAAAACAAACGTTTAAAAAAACATCCAAAAACTTTAATTTATTGAACGATTGCACATGCAAATTGACAAAACAGACCAAAAAATAATCAACCTGCTTCTTGACAACGCGAAGCTTTCATTCAGACAGCTTGCAAAAAAAGCAGGAGTTAGTGTTGCTACGGCAATGAACCGCGTGAAAAAGCTTGAGAAAGAAGGCGTGATAAAGAAATACTCTGCACAGCTTGACTACGAAAAACTTGGTTATGAGTTTGACGTAATAATAGAGATTAAGGTCTCCCACGGAAAACTTGGGGAAGTTGAAAATAGAATTGCGGAAAACAACAATGTTTTGGCTGTCTACGATGCAACTGGAGACTTTGACGTTACCACCATTTGCCGATTCAAAAACAGACGGCAGCTGAACAGCTTTGTAAAAAGCCTTCAAACAATTAGCCACGTGGAAAGAACCCACACAAAACTGATTCTGAAAACAATAAAGGAAGACTCAATAAAGGTTTAGGGCAGAGTAAACAGCTTGTTATCTCCCTTGCCGTCCAAAAAGCCGGCCCTGACTCCTGCGTCCAGCCAGGCGTGAGCATAACTGAAGGCAGCCAAAGCCAATTCAAACTCGCCCTTTGCCTCAAAGTGCTTTGCGTCGTTGAAATAGTTTTGGGTCATTGCAATGAAGTCAGCGGCCCTGGCAAAGTCCTCACTCCCTTTCTCTGCCTTAATGCTAACCTTCTTCAAGGCCCTCTCGGTAAGCTCGTGATAGCGCTTTACCCTTGCCTCGATTCCCTTCTCCTCAGCCATAACCAGCCAACTCCCTCAAGGCCTCAAATTCCTTCTCATTTAACTTTCCTGCAATCACCAAACTCTGTGGGAAGACACCGTAAGAGGACCTCTTTAACTCCTGCAGCTTCCCTGCCTTAACCATTTCCTTTGCCGAACCCAGGCCATACAATCCAACCAGCACAGCGCTCTCCAAAATTTTGCTCCCGCCCTTTTTGGCAATCTTCTCAAGCAGCACCAAGGCCTCTGAAACAGACATCATTGCGTCATTCTCCGCGTCAATATCAAGCAGGCAGAGAGAATGCAACCCTCCCTTGGAATTGGCCTCAATAACGTCAAAGAAGGACTCGGGGAAAAAATTCTCCTTCGGCGCAACAATTGTGCAGACCCTTCCAAACTTGTAAACATCCAGCCCGGTCTTTCCCAACAAATCAAAAACACTTACTCCAACCAAAACCTTTGCCTTAACGCCCTGCCTTTTCGCGTCAAGAAGCAGCTGCACGTGAGTGGTTGCGTTCAGCGGGTTCCCGAAAACCAGAAGCGCGATGTCCTCTTCCTTCGCTTCCTTCAAAATCAACTCAAAGCCCTGTTCCACGCCCTCGCGCTTTAACTCCACAAACCTCTTTCCGCAGGCCTCCTCAAGCTCTGCAATTCCGCCCTCGCTGTAGTAGGAGGTGTAGCGCTCAAAGAAAACCTTTGGACAGGCCTCAATAGCCTGCTTTGCCTCAAGCGTTATCTGCTTTGGATTCAAACCAATTCCAATCAGGTAGAACATTTTAACCAGAAAAATTAGTGCATGGTTAAGAATTAAAAGCCGCCCTGTCAACCAAAACAGTTGTATTGTAGTGCGATCGCAGCGTTGCCGCAGGGCACTTCAAAGTGTCCTTGCTTTTGAGCATGCACTTCACAGCCTGCCTCTTGTTCTTTCCGGAGGCAAGAAGAATAACTGCCCTGCTGTTGTCCCTGATTGTTCTCAACCCAATTGTCAGCGCCCTTGCGGGTGCAAGCCCGGAAGAGAAATTCTTTCCGTTCACCCTCTTTGTCTGGGGCTTTAGCTTTACAACACGAGTAATGCTATTTGGGCTGCTTCCAGGCTCATTAAAAGCAACATGGCCGTTTCTCCCAATGCCAAGAATGCACAAATCAATCCCCTGCCTTTTGATTGCAGCCTCGTGCCTTGCGCACTCGCGCTTCAAATTGTGAGCAAGGCCGTTGAGCAGAGAGATATTTTGCCTCTTCGCATTGACTTTGTCCAAGAATTTGTGCATTAAGTAGTGGCCAAAGCTGTTCCTATCCTGCTTTCCCAAGCCAACGTACTCGTCCAGCGCAAAAAACCTTGCCCTGCTGAAATCCACCGCTCCCTTTCTGTGAGCACTCGCCAGAAGAGAGTAAAGCAGCTTTGGAGTTTCACCGGTTGCCAGCGCAAGAGAAGCGTTTGGCTTCTGCTTGAGCAGCGCGATCACCTCAAGCGCGGCCGCCCTGCTCATCTCGCGATAGTTCTTCTTAACGGCAAGCAAGGGCCGTTTGTTTCTCTTGACAAAGATCTCAACCTGCCCTTGCCTTGGCGCGGCCAGGCCGTGCTCCCTGATCTTTCGCGCGGCAACAAAGTTTGCCGCAAGCGCGCAATTGTTAAGCGACCAGTCTCGCATCAGCCCGAAAACAAATCCGGTGTTGAAGGCGTCGCCTGCGGCCGTCGTGTCAACAACTTTGCCGGCAAGAGAGGGAAAGCGCATTGCAGTAAAGGGCCTTGCGAAAACGGTTGCTCCCTTGCCAGCCTGCTTAACGGCAACGCAGCCCGCTCCCTTCTCCAAAAGCAACTCAGCGCGCTTTTTGAGGGAGCTGCCCCTTGCAACGTGCTTCAGCTCGATGTCGTTCACAAAAAGGTAATCAATAAACGGCAGGAATTTTGCAATGCCCCACTTGCCTGTTGTGTCAAAGCAGGTGTCAAAGCAGATTACTGCCCTCCTTTTCTTTATTTTTTTTAGAAGGGAAAGAAATCCCGGCCTCAGCTTCGTAAGGTGGTAAAAGCCCCCGAAGAAAACAATGTCCTGTTCCCCAAGCTGCGGCAGAAGAATCTTTTCAATCCTCTTCGCCGTAATCTCATTGAGACAGTTCTTCACTGACTGGATTGCCCGCTCGCCCCTCCTGTTTACGGCTATAACGCTGAAGGAGTTTGGAAGAGAGCTCTTAATGAACTTTGAAGAAACCCCTGCCTTTGCAAGGTTCTTGCGCAGAAAGGGGGTTGCAAAGTCCCTTCCAATTGAACTAACCAGCACTGGCTTTAAACCCAGCTTAGAGGCGATTACTGCAAAGTTTGCTGCGTTTCCGCCAATTGAGAAATCAAGGGAGCGGAGGGCGTGCTCTTCACCAAATTGCAGGTCTTTCCCAATCTCCTGCAGCAGGTCAAGGCAGAGGTCTCCAACTGAAAAAAGTTTCCTTTTCATATGCGTCAGCAGGATTTAATAGCGCGTAATTCGTATTTAACACTTTTGCAGCAAACTTTTTCAATGAAACAGGCAATTAAAGCACTTGTTGTGGTTGCCCACCCGGACGACGAGACTATCTGGTGCGGGGGCACTATTTTAAGCAATCCAAAATGGGATTGGACTATTTTAAGCCTTTGTAGGAGGGATGAGCCCGATAGAGCGCCAAAGTTCAGAAAAGTCTGCAGGCAGTTGGGCGCAAGGTGCGCAATCTCTGATTTGGAGGATGAGAATCCGGAACAAGAGTTTGCATCTCTTGATGAGGTGAAGAAGAGAGTGCGCGCAATGCTGCGCGAGCTGAAGCTGGCGAACGAATTTGATTTCGTCTTCACGCACGGACGCAACGGAGAGTACGGCCACAGCAGACACAGAGAAGTTCACCGCGCGATGGAAGAGATGATCACCGCGAACGAGCTGTGCTGCAAGAAAGTTTTCTTCTTCAACTACAAACTCGCGCGAGACGACACGCACTGTGAGCCGAATGCGCGCGGCGCGGGCGTGAAGACGCGCTTAAGCGAGCAAATTGCGCGAAAGAAAAACTTATTAATCAGTTCAACCTATGAATTTAGTATAGGAAGCTTCGAACAACGCAGTGCACAGCGCGTTGAGAGCTTCAAAGTGAGACGAGAGATAGTAAAGTGAGTGAGCGATAACATGAAGAGCTTGATTCTTTATCCTTATCCAATGGAATTAGACGGTATCAGCATCCAGGGAGAGATGCTTTATCACGGACTAAAAGAAAACGGCCAGCCCTGCATGCGCTGCGACAGAGAAGCTGAGATGGAAAAGGAATTGATTTACAAGAGCTTCAAGCCGGACGTTGTAATCGGCGCAGGGTATTGGGGGGACACCCCTACAATAATAGACCACCCACTGCACCACGGTGTAAATGCAGTGCCCTGGCTAAATGCAGACGGCTGGGTTTCAAATTACCACGAAATCCTTAACTCGCTTCCACTGATAATGGCTACCAGCAAGTGGGTAAAGCACACTTACAAGAGGGACGGGGTAAAAGGAAAGAACATTAAGGTCATGCCGATTGGGATTAACACGCAGGAAATGAGGCCCTTGCCAAAAAACGATGTAAGGGTTGATCAGATTAGGAAAATGCTCAGAATAAAGCCGCACGAGAAAATGATTTTTACTGCCGGGGGGGACACAACCAGCAAGGGGTTCCAGGAAGTGCTTAGAGCCCTTGGAAAGGTCAACGAAGAATTCAAGGACTGGGTTTACGTTGGAAAGAGCTGGGAGTGCAGAACGCCTTACTACCATTACAGAGACGAGCTAAAGATTATGAGAGAGCTTGGGATCAGAAGAAAGGTCAGGTTCTTTGACGGCCCGCTTTCAAGAGAATTCATGTGCTGCGCGCTGAACGCGTGTGATGTTTACGCCGCACCGAGCAGGATAGACGGCTTTGGAATGATTCAGGTTGAAGCGCAGGCCTGCGGCAAGCCGGTGCTTGGAATTGACAACA